>JAJYQZ010000208.1 GCA_021794335.1 bacterium | reverse complement strand
CAAGGTTTTTAACCTGATTGGCGCTGGCTCCCGGAAACCTGACGATAACATTTGCGGCAGGAACTATAATCTGGGGGTTATACTGCCTCGGCGTAAAAAGTATTGCAATAATACCGAATCCGATACTAAATAAAATCAATAAAACCGTTATCTTGTTTTCTATAAAAAATTCGGTAATCTTAGCGCTAAAGTTTTTATTCATCTTAATTATTATAGCTCCTTGCGTAAATTGTGTTTTCTATCCCAAAATTGCCGATAGAAATTAATAAATTGACCTCAATAGTTTAAAAATACTGGATTCCCGCTTTCGCGGGAATGACAATGCAGTGATTTAAAATTTCACCTGTTGGATGTCATTCCCGCGAAAGCGGGAATCCAGAAAATAAATTTTCTATCGGCAATTTTGGGTCTATCGGCAAATTAAAGTCCATTAATGCGTTGAATATTCGGGATTAACATAACCGCCGACGGAGATTTTGCTTAAATCCGATGTAATTACGGTTAAATCGGGACTTAGCCCGTTTAAAGCTATAATATAATTTTTTTTATAAATCGGACCCTTTTTAATAGGCTGAAACATAACTTCCCCCTCGTTATTTGCAATATATACGCCCCAAATCCCGAGCCTTTTCAACACGGCCGCTTTCGGAATAATCATGGCTTTTCTTTTGCCGATCTTAAATCTTGCGACGCCGTACATGCCGGGAAGCATGTCATGCTTTTCCGGCCGGTTAATCTTAATCCTCACCACAACGGAATGGGAATAAGGATTGGCGGATTTGACAACGGATATTACCGTCCCAAAGGCTGTTTTATTAACAGAATTAATGTCTAATTTAACCCTTTCGTTTGCCGTAATAATACCGTAATATTTAACATTGACATCCGTTTTGAATTCTAATCTATTTACGGCTTGTATCATCAAGAGTATCTGCCCCGGAGAGGCAAGGTCTCCCAAAAAAACCTTTTTTTGAGTTATAACCCCGTTTATCGGGGAGTAAATGTTTTTATAATTTAAGTAGCTTAAGGCGGCGTTTAAATCGGCCTTCGCAACCTTATATTGCATAAATGCGTTATCGTATGCCTGCCTTGAAACGGAATTTTCTTTATAAAGCCTTTTCATTCTGCCGTAAGTCTTTTGAGCGTTTAAAAATCCCGCCTTAGCGGCGTAATACTTCGAACTAATCTCGGGAGCGCTCAACTTTAAAAGCAACTGCCCCCTTTCCACGCTTTGTCCTAAATGTATATTTTCATATACGACATATCCCATTATATGGGCGGAAATAACGGTATTATTTAAAGAAACTACATTTCCGGGGGATTTTAAATATTTGCCTATTATTTTATAAGAGGTTTTAACGGCATGGACAGCTATTCTTTGGGGCATTTTTTGAATAAACGAAGGTTTTTTTGCGCATCCGGACATTAATAACGGAATGGATAATAAAATTAAAAGATAAAAAAACAAGCCTAAACCTTTTTTAAGGGCAATAAAATTTAAATTGAAAAAATTTTCCGAATTTTTAATCTTAATTGTCATCGTAAACACTCCGGTAAACGCAGATAATGTTATAATTTATTCCGAATTAATAACTGCCGTATTCTACTTATACAAATCATTATAACTCTTTTAATTATATCCGAAAATATGCAATAAAAATATATATGATTATTAATATATTATCATTTCAATATATTTTAAGTCAACAATTTTTAAATTACTTTCACGAAACCTTAATTTTGCAATAGAAATTTATTTTCTGGATTATCGCTTCGCTCTCGGCTTTCAGCATCTTCGGCACGCAAGGGCGGCATGCGCCCGTAAGCGCGTGCCGAAGATATGTGAAGTTTCAAAGAAACTTTCCCGCTGAAGCGGGTTGGGACACCCGTTGGGTTAAAGTTTAAATTCCCTTATCGTCATTCCCGCGAAAGCGGGAATCCAGTATTTACATATAAAAGAAACATCTAAATATTTTCTATTGCAAAATTAAAGAAATTACTTTCACAAAAATATTTACTTTACTTTTTCAAATTAATAATATATTAATTATATCGAATAACATTTTCTTTTAATTTAGCATGGTTGTTAGACCGGCGAAGCTCATTTTACAATAAAGAAATGAAACATTGAGGTCAATTTATTGATTTCTATCGGCAAATTTGGGGTTTATCCCAGCTTTGCAAAGTTTATAACATCTATTATAGGCAAGTAAATTGCTAACGCAAGGAAAAGGACCATGCCGAAAATTATGGTCAAAAGAACAGGTTCTATGCTTGCCTGAAGCATACTGAGCTGATGGTCTAAATCTTCGTCAAAGTAATCGGAAACCTTCGCAAGCATTTCGTCTATATGCCCGGTTTCCTCCCCGACGCTTACCATTTGGATTACGATGCTCGAAAATATTTTGGAATTTTTAAAACTGTTGGAGATGGATTCCCCCTTCATAACATCTAATTGTATTTCATCTATTTTTTTGGTAAAAAATTTATTGTTTACGGCATTTCTAATTAGCTCAAAGGACCTGTTAACCGGCAGCCCGCTTTGAAATAACAGCCCAAAAATCCTTGTAAACTGGCTCATCATGGATTTGTAAAATATACTTCCGAAAATAGGTACTTTTAACTTGTATTCATCCCACCAAAGTCTTCCGCTTTTGGAGTTTAGAAATAACTTTACGGCAATAACCGATGCTGCAGCCGCCCCAAAAATTATATACCAGTAATTTACGAAAAAATTAGATATTGCAACCAAAATCCTTGTCTCCAAGGGAAGCGGAACATTAAAACTCTTGTAAAGCATAGCAAATTT
Organism: bacterium; assembly: GCA_021794335.1. The sequence continues at coordinate 1,162 of JAJYQZ010000208.1, read as the reverse complement.
CGGTATTACAAATCCGACAAGGATAACTACGGCAATAACAATGGCAGATAATACTATTTTCGGATAGAATGTGGCGCTTCTCACTTTTGATTTAACTGCCATATCCTTTTCCATTAAGAGCGCAAGCCTTACGAGTATGTCATACAAAAGCCCGCTTGTTTCCCCGACCTCTACCATATTGACATAAATTTCCGAAAAAACATTCGGATGCCTTGCCAGACTTTTAGAAAGGGTTTGACCGCTTTCGACATCCTGTTTAACCCCGCTTAAAATAGCTTTAAATTTCCTGTTTCTGGTAAATTCTATTAAGGAATCTAAACTTTTTGTAAGCGGAACTCCTGATTGGTAAAGCGTAGCTAATTGTCTTGAAAAAATAATTACATCCTTTTTGGATACCGTCTGAAGGATTGGGAATATGTCCCCCCAGGAAAAACTCGTTGCCTCTTCCACATGTATCGGGATAAGCCGTAAATCCTCTATCTGTTTTTCGGCGGAAATAGGCGATGCGGCTTCCAGCCTTCCGACTATGAGTTTTCCCGATTTATCCCTTGCCCTATAACTGTAAATAGTCATAATATACCGCCATTCTTTCCGATTTTATTTTACGGGCTTTAAGGGGGCACGCCGCCAACGCGGGTTTTATATATCCTGCGTGGCTTGAATAACCTCTTCAAGCGTGGTGCTGCCGTCTATAACCCTTTTTAATCCTGCCGTCCTTAATGAAATAAACCCTTCCCTGACAGCCTCGCTTCTAATTTGCGCCGAATCCGCCCTTTCGATTATTAACTTTTGAATATTTCTCGTTGGCATTAAAAGTTCCATAATACTAATCCTCCCGTAAAAGCCGGTCCCCCTGCACAAATCGCATCCCGCTTCTCTATAAAATGTATAGGCGGCTTCGGAAGACAGCCCCAACTCTTTAATAACCGCCGGTTCAGGCGTGTAAGGCTTTTTGCATTTATCGCACAACTTTTTAACTAACCTTTGCCCGACTGTCCCTGCAAGCGACGATGAAATCAAAAACGGCTCTATCCCCATATCCAAGAGCCTTGAAATAGCATTAGACGCATCCTGGGTATGAAGCGTAGAAACGACAAAGTGGCCTGTCAGCGCTGCCTGAATCGAAATTCGAGCCGACTCTTCGTCTCTTATTTCGCCCACC
>JAJYQZ010000164.1 GCA_021794335.1 bacterium | reverse complement strand
GTTGAGAGAAACGGTCGCTCTGTTTCCAGCCCTGTCGAAAACGTTACCGGAGAAACCCTTAAGTCCGCAATAAGGGAGACGGTGCACAAAAAATCCGTTATAATGACGGACGAGTGGAAATCGTACAGAGGTATAGGGAAGGACTTCGAGGGCGGACATTACGTCGTGAACCACGGCGAGGGGGTTTACGCCATCGGGATAATAAATACTAACACCGCCGAGTCGTATTTTGCTATACTTAAAAGGGGCATCCACGGGATATTCCACCATATATCGAAAAAACATCTTTTCCGTTACTGCGACGAGTTCTCTTTCAGGTGAAACCACCGTAGGGAAAGGGACGGCGCAAGGGCCGTAATAGTCGTAGAGGGCGCATCCGGGAAAAGGATGAGGTATAAGTAATGTTGCGGAAAAAATTTCCGTCCGTCAAAAAAGAATTAATATTCGTCAAATTATCGACGATACAATCTTTAGATAACGCACTGAAAACAGGGATTATTTTTTTCGACATTTATGGCATATTAATTGCTGATAATATTCAAATAAAGATAATTAATTGAAGGTAAATTTAATAGGGGGGGGGGTAATGCCAGCTTTATTTGGTATCACTAAATCCAACAGAGATTTCTCCGACTCGTATTATTGGGGAAAGAACCAATTCAATTCTTCTTTTCCAGTCGCTTTAGCCTGTTATATGAGAAGTAAGGGCATAAAAGCCAATTATTTAAAAATTGACCGGAAAATGAACGTATATCGCGATTTGATAGATATATCCGAAGTGTTTAACGCTGGGAGTATCCCAAGCGACAACCTTTATTTTTCCTTTGAAGACAGATACGAACCATTTAGAGGATTAGTCCACGATGCTCTGGTTCAAATAGATTTAGTCGTTAAGAATACCGAAAACGGCGATTTTTTACGTCCGATAGAGATAAAACTAACTACTATCCCGGACAATACCACCGTGGAACTTTCCGAAGATAAATACGGCAGCGAAATAGTAATAAGGTCGGCTACTATGAGGTATATGGCCCTTTCAATGGCAAATTCTCTGTCACCGTTTTTTGAAGAAATAAGGAATATTTTCGAACCGTCGTGCGCAACGATTAGAGGCTGGGACAATAAAGATGAAATTAAAAACAATATGAAACAAATTTTATTGTCCCTTTCGATATTTATCGGTAAATTTTTTAAGTATGAAAAACCGCTATTAATGCAACCGATATGGAAAACCATAGGCAAATCGGCGGAATTAGCTGAAAACTGCCTCGATATTTTTATTTGGAGCGATTTTGCGCTGACTAAATTATTCATGGAATCTGCACTATCGTATAATCGGGATCGGGACGGAATTAGTAGACCGGAAAGAACCGCTGTTCGTTTAGCAAGATTTCTTTATGAAATGTCAAGTAGAAACAGGGTGTATCAAGCCCCTATATACGACGGGATGACGTTTGGCACCCAAAACGATAAGGAATTTGCAATACCGGGGAATAAAACGAATATTTATATGTCGTGCGACAGACTTACCAAGCCCATTATTACGAAACGCGAAATAAAGAATATAATCTTGGACGGCGGACAGAAATGGCTAAGTCCTGAAAGACGGTTCGATGCCATAATCTATTTTTCCAAGGAATTGTTTGATGAATAATAACGGCTCGCTTACAACTATAGACTTATTTGCAGGATGTGGCGGTTTATCGCTTGGATTCAAAAAGGCCGGATTTAATATTGTAGCCGCCTTTGATAATTGGGAACCGGCGATTGAGACCTATAAGGCTAATATAAAATCTCATCCTATTTTCAAAGAGGATTTGTCTGAAGACTCGGCGGCTCGTATTTCCGAATTTCATCCCGATATAATTATAGGCGGACCTCCGTGCCAAGATTTTTCTTCGGCGGGAAAAAGAGACGAGGGCCTTGGCAGAGCCGATTTGACAGTAACGTTTGCAAAAATAATCAGTCGTGTAAAACCCAAATATTTTGTGATGGAAAACGTAGATAGAGCGCTTAAAAGCAATGCCTTTAAAGCGGCTTATAAAATATTTAAAAAATCCGACTACGGTCTGACTGTAAAAGTTATAAACGCTTGTAACTGCGGAGTTCCTCAAAAAAGGAAACGATTGTTCGTTATAGGAGAATTGAAAGGCGAAGACGATTTTTTAGAAAAACCATTAAGCGACAACTTAATAGAACCGATTACGCTTCGACAGTACTTTAAAAACAAGCTTCCTTTTGAATATTACTATCGTCATCCCAGGAGCTATGCGAGGCGCGCAATATTCGGTATAGACGAACCGAGTCCGACCATAAGGGGAGTCAACAGGCCGGTTCCTAAAGGATACAAAGGGCATCCAGGAGATGCCGTCTCCATAAACGACGGCATAAGACCCTTAACAACTAAAGAAAGATATATGATACAAACGTTTCCGATAAATTTTAAGCTGAACGGAGTTAAAACGGAAGACGAACAACTTATAGGGAATGCAGTTCCCGTTAAGCTCGCCGAATACGTGGCAAAAAGATTGGCGGAGTATCTGAAAAACAAATAATGACGGATATATTTTCAAAAGAAAAACGTACCGAAATAATGAAGCAAGTCCGGTCTAAAAACAACATCTCCACTGAAATAAAAATGAGTAAATTGTTTAAAAAATACGGCATTAAGGGGTGGAGAAGACAATATAATATAATAGGAAAACCGGATTTCGCTTTTCCTATGTTAAAGCTGGCTTTATTTATTGACGGCTGTTTTTGGCATGGACACAATTGTCGAAATTTAAAACCAAAAACAAATTCAGCGTATTGGTTTAATAAAATAAGAAAAAACAAAGAAAGAGACTACCGGGTATCCGAATATTTAAAAGAAAAAGGGTGGTCTGTCGTTAGAATATGGGAATGCAAATTAAAAAAATCTAATGAAGAAAATCTGAAAAACGAACTTTTCCAAGAAATAAGCCTTGCAGTGAAACATAAATCTGATGAAAAAAACTTCACGCAAACTATCTCGTACCTTTAAATCACTCTCCCTTCATCCCCTTCCGCCTGAAGAGGCTTTAAGGCTGTTCATGCAGGTAAAGCCGGAAAAGATAAAGGCGAGAGTCAAAAGGCCGAAGGCGGGCAAAGGAAAGGTTGAGAATAAGGATTAATTTCCGGCCGGAAATTTCGACCGCTTTTTATTAAACTCGATTATGCTTTGTCAAGTGCATAATTCCGATTTTTTATTATCAAATGCTAAATTCAACGTATATCCCTGCACACTTATATGTTTCAATAATTAACGGACATAATACTTGACTTGCTCCATTATTAGGTGTAGCCGGATTAATCGTCGGTGCTTTGATTACTGGCGGATTATCTCTGTATAAGGACCATTATCGACATAAAAAAAAGAAACTCGCTACGGCTTACGCCTTCAAGGGTGAGATAAACGCTTTATTGGATATTATCAAGAAAAGGCAATATATAGCGGAATTAGAAGATAAAATTGAGAGTCTAAAAATAGCTGTCGAAAAACTAAAGGAGCTTGGATGCGGAAAATATGTCAATAAACCAGATTAATTTAAAGTTTTAGTTAAAAATTTAGGCACAACACCATTTTTTCGTTTTGCTTTTGCTGTGAACGATGATGTTTTTTACGTTATAAATTCCTTAAAGGACGTGTAAGTCCCAAATTTATTAAAACTCTACAAAAGATAATGAAACTAAAAAGATAATGTTTAATTTCGCCTTATCCAAGCGCATATTTATTCTCCCTATCCTTGCCGTCCTTTTAGGGATACTAATTCTATATCCCTTTTTCTTAAGCAATTTTGCCGATATTTATTTTGCCGCAAAAACCGCAATTTTAACCCATAAATTAATTATCCCTGCCGGTTTTAATTTAAAATATCTCGTTCTTTTCTCCGGATTAATTTTAATGTCTTTGACCGATATGTTTTTTGAAAGAATTTATAGATTTATCCCGATATTTTTAATGCTTGCGG
>JAJYQZ010000235.1 GCA_021794335.1 bacterium | reverse complement strand
TTTTTGTCTTTTTTTGCAAAACGGGGTCAAAAACCTTTCGACCCCGTTTTGCAAAAGTGGGGAAATCTCGTTGCAAAAGAGGGGAATTTTGTTTGCAATTTTGGGGAAAAATGATTTGCAAAATACATGCGAGTGATGGATGAGTCTGTCGAGTACTGCGGCGGTAAGAGCCTCGTCGTTGTTTAATACCTCCTTCCATTTAAGGAAGGATAAATTCGAGGTTATAACGATGGAGCCGGTCTCGTATCTTTTATTGATAAGCTGGAAGAATATGTTAGCCTGCCTTTCGTTTAACCTCGTATATCCAAGTTCGTCTATTATAAGAAGCCTGATGTGCATGACGTATTGCTTAAAGTATTCCTGAAGCCTTTTCTGGTCATCGGCCGCCTCAAGCTGAAAGAGCAAGTCCGATAAGGTTATAAACCTGGTTCTTATTCTTTGACAAGCCGCAATATAGCCTAATGAAAGAGCCATGTGCGTCTTGCCCGTGCCAGAAGGGCCGACCAGAATGATATTTTCGGCGTTGTCTATGAATCTTAAAGCGGACAGCTCCGTAATCTGGCTTTTATTTACCGCCGAGGAAGCAAAGTCGAACATCTCGAGCGTTTTTATAGCCGGAAAGCCCGCGAACTTAAGGACGGTTCTTTTGGATCTTTCCATCTTTTCCTTCATCTCGCATTCCAGAAGTTTTAAAAGGAAGTCGGAATACGAGGCGGAGGATTTTGCGCATTCCTGGGCGATATAGTGGTAGTTTTCCGTTATAGCCGGCAGTCTTAATATTTTCAGGTATTCTTTTATCCTTTCGTTCATACGCCCTCCGTAAGAAATCCGTAATTATTTATGGAGGACGAGGCTATATCGATTTTAGGTATTTCGTAAACAGGGGCATATTGCGCAACAGACATTAAATAAATTCTTTCCTCGGCGAGCATATCCACGGGTCTTCTTCCGGTTGTGCCGTGAACCCTGCCGTTTATAGTTTCAAGCCAGGAGAAAGAATAGGTATTTAGAAGCCCGGCGTTTAAATCAATTCCGCTGTTTTTGAGTTTTGCTTTTAGAGGGTAATAAAAGTTTTCTTTTACGAAACGCGCGAACCTCTCCACTTTGCCTTTAGTCTTTGCCCGATACGGCATGCACATGCGGGGAATAAAACCCATGGATTTTGCGAAGTCTAAGAAAGAGGGGTTGAATTTATGCAGCCCGTCGCCGTATGCGTTTCTTTTTATCATGACGGATTTAAGATTGTCGTAAAGGGCGGTTTTAGTAACCCCGCCGTAATAGGAAAAGGCCTTTAAGTGGCAGTCTATAAACGTATCCAATTTTAAGTTATCCACGAAATAGATAAAGGCATACCTTGAGTATCCTAAGACCGATAAAAAGCAGTACAGGGGATTTCTTCCGCTGCGCACCGTCGTCCAGTCAATTTGCGTCTGGTAGCAGGGATCCGTTTCGAACCTGATTATGGGTTCGTTGCCTGAGGAAGAATAATTATTGAAGACCTTAGAAATATAATCTTTGAGTATCCTTATTCTGCCTTCGTAACCAAGGTCGTTAATTTCGGACAACACGACCGTGGAAGATATTCTTCTCGGCAACATGTCTTTTACCCTCTGGTCAATGTAGGGCTTAAAAATGTTATCAATGCTTATAGCCCTCCTTAAATTTTTAATTTAAGGAAGTTTAGCATTGAATTAAGTTAATTTGAATAAAAATTAAATTAAAATACTAAATTAATAAATTAATTTAGTATTTTAATTTTTATTACTGGTGCACTTTTGAGCGCCTATGTGGTGTATTTTAACATTGCCCGCAACAAGAAGCAGAAGCACGCTTCTTAAGTTCGCAGGCTTTCCGTCGGTAAAAACAACGGACCAGTTCGATTTTTCGTTATCAGCGGTATCCAAAAAACAGATAACGGAGCTCTCGAGCCTCGTCTTCCTTAAAAGAACCGAAAACGTCATACTCTTAGGTCCTTCCGGCGTCGGCAAGACGCATATGGCCATATCCTTAGGCTACCTTGCCACCCAGGCGAAATACCGCGTTCGCTTCATAACCGCGGCCGATTTGGTACTGAACCTCGAAAAGGCGATAAAGCAGGATAAGTTCGAACAGGTTTTCAAAGGCTTAGTGGCATATCCTTCCCTTCTTATCATAGACGAACTCGGATATCTTCCTATGACGGAGGAAAACGGCAACTTTTTGTTTCAGGTAATATCAAAACGCTACGAGAAGTCTTCCACAATTATTACGTCGAACCTGCCGTTTTCCTCCTGGGATACCATGTTCGCAGGAAACAAGGCGCTTACCGCCGCCATAGTGGATAGGCTCGTGCACCACTCGCACATAATTAACATAATTGGCGAGAGCTACAGGCTTTTAGAGAAAAGAAAAGCGGGGGTAATAAAATAAAGTGGGTTTTTCAGGAGGGGGTACCCCCTCCTGAAAACTAAATTGATTATTAAAATTATAACAACTTAAAATTAACCAAAAGTGGCTCAAATGTATTCCGCTATATGGCTCAGTTTTATTCCGCTATTGACACCCGGGAACGGAATTCAATAAATCCACCTTATCCTTGATCACGCCCTCTTTTTTAAGAAAGTTATCAATATCCTCATCTATGCCCCTTAAGTATTTTTCAAGGGTCATTATTGTCTTAATGATGTTATTTTTAACCAACTTATGGCAGGTTGAAAGCCTGTTCTTCTCTGCCGTTATCATGTTAAGTATCTGATCCCTTCGTATAACCAGAGCCTCGAGTTCTTTAAGCGCTTCATCCTTAAACTGCCTTAGTTCAGGTTTAATCTCTTTGGCAAATAAAGCGATAATTTCCGCGTCTATCTTATCCGTTTTGGCAAGTTTATTTTTGGCTTTAGCAAAGTCCCTTACCTGTCTTGGATTAATTACGATAACAGGCAGGTTGTTTTTAAGCAGCTTAGATGCTAAAAGGTTTTGATAGATACCGGTAGACTCCATAACGATAGATTTGGGGTTTAGTTTTCTTAGTGAACCTACAGCCTCCTTTATTCCGTCTTTATCGTTATTTACGGTAAACCCTTTAGAAGACGGAACAATAAATGCATCAAGGGTGTCTTTGGATACGTCAATCCCGACATAAACTTCTTCTTCCATGATAAACCTCCATACGATTAAAATTAACTCAATCTTGCGAATGATACGGGCTTATAAGCCCCGGCAACTGTTCGAGTTTTATTTAATAAAACAAACATAGCGAAAAATGCTACTTTGCGAGCTATCAACCCCCGCACAACACCCACGAGAGCGAAGGGCCAATGCCCAAGAAATGTCCCTTTCTGCTACGTCCGTAGAACAAACTATTATGATTAATAAACTACGATATATTTTTATATATGCGCATTTTTGCATGGGTTAAATCTAATAAATCCTTTATAATAAATTATATATTATTTATTATACTACGTATATTATACAAGAAATGTCCCTTTGTCCCATATTACCCCCATTTATTAATAAATAAAGGTAATATTATAATCCTTAAGGGGACATTTCTAAATTGCTAATATAGGACATTATCATATTGCTGTAATAAGGATATAAATTTTCTTGATTTTGACGCATTTTTATTTTACAATATTTACTAAGCCGTTTTAAGCAAAAATACGCGAAAAATAACCATGGGGAAAGAAAATAAATGAATTACGATTACGATATTACGGGAACGCGGGAAAACACGGCCGAAGGCTTGTCTGATTTTTTCAGGGGCATTTTTACATGGATGGCTTCAGGGCTTGCAATAACAGGCGTAATTTCTTACCTTATTGCGATGGACAAGCCCGTAGTCCTTTATCTTTATACCCATGTTTTAGTGTTTTATTTATTAATCGGATTTCAACTTGCCGCCGTATTAGGATTATCGTTTGGAATAAACAAGCTTCCCGCCGCCGTTAGCGAGGCAATATTTTTATTATATTCCGCCTTAACCGGCATTACATTTTCTTTTATTTTCTTGGTTTA
>JAJYQZ010000100.1 GCA_021794335.1 bacterium | reverse complement strand
ATTTTACCGTTAATATTTCATCGTTAAGCTTAAGGATATTATCGTTTACTTTATCTAAGGCCTCCCCCGTCAGTTCTCTATTCGTAATATCTTTGGCAATCTTAAAAGACATATCGAGAGCCTCTTGATAAAGCTCTCTTTTTTGTTTGTCTATTTCCGATTTCGCAAGGGTTAAATAATTCCCTAAAATTTTTTCGGCAGAGGCTTTAGCATCTTCTATAATACGGGTTTTTGCTATTTCCGCCTCTTTTACGGCTTCTTTTTTTATTTCTTCTATTTCTTTTTTGACCTCTTTAAGCCTATTTTGAGCATCCTTGTAAATTTCCTCCGCCCGCTTTTCGGCCTCTATAGCTTTTTCTATAGAAAGATTAATATCTTTCTTTCTTTTATCGAAAAATGGATTTACATATTTTATAAATATATACGCAAGCCCTGCCAGAAGCAATGCGGTATCGAATATCCGCCAAAAAAGTTCCATAATTTTATTTTATATTATTCTATTCTATTCTATAATTTTTTTAAAAATTAAAATCGATAATTCTTCGGATTTTTCTTTAATAGAACTTAATACCGCGGTTTTTTCTTCATTAAATTCTTCTATTGCGCTTTCGAGCTTGGCGGCCGCATTAATTTTGGTATCGGATAAGAGGTTATTTGCCACGGTTTGGGCTTCCTTGCGAAACCTTTCTTTTATTTCGTTTATTTCAAATCTTAAATTTTTTCTTTCGTTGCCCGCCTCAAAGTTTAACGCTTCCGCTAATTTTTCAAGGTTATTTTGCTTATCCTCGTTTAAGCCGATAATTTCCTCTCGTTTTTTTAAAATAGCCCGCAAAGGCCTAAATAGAAACAGATTTAAAAGGTAAGTGAAAATCAGAAATGCCGCGGCTTCAAATAAAAGTCCCTGCCATGTTATGATTAATTCGGTCATATTATAATTTATAATATATTATAAATAAAGTAAACAAGATATAAGTCTATATCATCGAATTATATCAAAAATAAATTAAATATCAATTTATTTATATATACCCAAATTTGCCGATAGAAAATTATAATTCTGGATTCCCGCTTTCGCGGGAATGACATTGAGGATATTAAACGTTTCACCCAATAGATGTCATTCCCGCGAAAGCGGGAATCCAGTGTTCATATAACTTTAAAGCCATTTGAGAGATTTCTATCGGCAATTTTGGGTATATAAATATTTTTGTGTTTTGATTATAATTTTTATAGATTATATGGTAATATTTATATAACTAATCCATATCGAATAATTAAACGGGGGCTTGTCATTTAATGGACGGACAGGAACGGGAACGGGAACAAGACAAATATAGCAATTCCGCTGTTAACGATGTTCGAATAAAAAACGCTGAGGCAATAGAGCAAATAATTAACAATATTTTAATTTCAAAAAAAGAACTCGGCATCACGCTTTATCCGTCAAAGGGATATTTTAAATCTTATTTATTAGAAATAAAACCAAAATTTTTGCTTATAGACAGCCTTATGCCCTTTTACGGAAATAAAATAATTTCCAAATCGGAGTTTATAAAAGTTGGCGTGGGCTCAGGAAACAACAATATTGAACGATATTTTTTAACTAAATTTAAGGAAGAAATAATTAATGGCGAAGAGATTAATTTTTTAATTTTTAAGCCAATAGAGGTTGTTTTAATTGAAAAGAGGACAGCTTTAAGGGTTTCGACAGGCCAGTCAAATATGGCTTTTATTAATTTTTCGCATAACGGCCAAAATTATTTTATGCCTGTTTATGACTTATCGTGGAACGGCATGTCATTTAACTCCGAATTTAAAATAGACGCTGGGTATGTTATAAAACATGCGTTAATAAAACTTTCGGAAAAATCTATTAACGCCGATTTAAAAATTGCACATTCCACATACTTAAACAGCCAATACCGGGTTGGATGCATGATTATAAATATTTCGGATAATGATAGAGATAAGCTGATTAATTTTATTTTAACGATCGAAAGGCAGGATATAAATTCTAACCTCGGATTAGATTAGTCCAATCTTTATTTTTTTATTAATTTTATAAGCCTTTCGAGTTCTTCTGCGGAAGAAAAGTTAATTTCAATCTTTCCTTTTAGTTCGTTGCCCTTATTTTTATAGTCTATCCTGACTTGAGCCTGAAGTCTTTCGAAAAGCGCGCTTTCATAGTTTTTAATCTGGGAAAATATTGAAAAGTCCTTTTCCTTTTTGGGTTTGTGCTTCTGTTTTCCCGATTTAATTGCTTTAGCCGCATGCTCCGTCTCCCTTACATTTAGTTTTTCATTGGAAATTTTATTTAGAAGCATGCTTATCTCGCCGCTTGAAAGACCGATAAGGTTTCTTGCGTGGGACGGGGTAATTTTTCCATAGATAAGATCGTGCTTAATTTCGTCCGGCAAGGAAAGCATCCTTATCATGTTTGTAATTGTGGCTCTATCTTTGCCTACTTTAACCGAAAGTTCTTCGTGGGTTAAGTTATATTCTTCGATTAATCTCACATAACAGTTTGCTTCTTCGATAACATTTAAATCCTGCCTCTGAATATTTTCGATAAGGGCAATTTCGAGGGCTAAGACGCCCGAAATGTCTTTGATTATAGCAGGAACCTTATTTAACCTTAGCTCTTTGGCGGCTCTGTATCTTCTTTCGCCCGCAATTAAATCATAGCCGCTGCTTTTGGATTTAGAGACTATTAAAGGCTGGATAATGCCGTTTTCCTTAATAGAGTTCTTTAGCTCTTTGAGCTTATCCTCGTCAAAATACTGCCTTGGCTGGTAAACCCCCGTATTTATCTTATCTATTTCGATTTCAAAAACCGAAAGCTTTCCGTCCGCGTCCGCATGGATGCCGTCCTGAACATAGGCATCCGTTAAAAGCGCGCCTAATCCCCGGCCTAATACGACCCTTTTTGACGATTTTTCTTTTTCTTCCATAAATAATGCAATTTAGTTATAGACTTAATTTTTACGCAACCTTAGACAAAAATTCCTTGGTCAGTTCGATATAATAAATTGCGCCCTTGGAATTTATATCGTACAGTATTATAGGCTTCCCAAAACTTGAACTTTCCGGAAGCTTAACATTCCTCGGTATAACATTTTCATATATCTTCTGCCCAAAATATTTTTTAACCTCGCTGACTATCTGATTTGTAAGATTTGCCCTTCCGTCAAACATGGTAAACAAAACCCCTTCGATTTGCAAATCTTTGTTAAGCCGCTGATTAACAAGCCTGATTGTCTGCATCAGCCTCGATATTCCTTCTAACGAATAATACTCGCACTGCATAGGGATTAAGACGCTGTTGGAAGCGGTTAACGCGTTTATCGTCAGCAGCCCTAAAGACGGCGGGGTATCGATAAAAATATAATCATAACCCTCGCTTATTTTATCGATAATATTTCTTTTAAGAAAATATTCTCTTTCATCCATACTGACTAACTCCACCTCTATGCCCGCAAGGTCAGAGGTCGCCGGAATTATGTCGAGATTTTTCATCTGCGTCGGGTATATGGCATCTTCAACCGCAAATTCGTCAATCAGACATTCATAAACGGTCGGCTTTGACTTATCAACCGTAATATTTAGCCCGCTTGTCGCATTAGCCTGCGGGTCGGCATCGATTAAGAGGATTTTCTTCTCGTACGCCGAAAGACAGGCGGCAATATTGATTGCCGTAGTGGTTTTTCCTACCCCGCCCTTTTGATTGGAAATACAGATTACCTTTGCCATTAGCGTTTAGTTTGCATAAATTATTTAGCAAATAAAATTTAAAAACAACAGCTCTTTTAACTTATAAACCAAAATTATTATAAAGTAAAGATAAATTTTTTACCCAAATCGGGATTTGGATTTTAATAAATGTTTCACATGAAACATTTATTCTTTTTGACATACTCCCCATGCATAGAGGCAGGGGCTTTACGGTAAAGGCGGCAGCAGCGGACAAAGTCCGTCTTATACTGCCTACTCTTAACCC
>JAJYQZ010000063.1 GCA_021794335.1 bacterium | reverse complement strand
ATATTTCTCTTGTAAGCATGGCGACATAATCCTGTTATAAGCCGAAGTGGTGGAATTGGTAGACGCACCGGACTCAAAATCCGGCGGGAGCAATCCCATGGGGGTTCGATTCCCCCCTTCGGCACCATATGTTTTATAAGGTTTTCCCGGTTTAAAGCCTTTCCCGTATTTAATCAAATAATATCAATTTTTACCCTTTTTTGCCTTTTTTATGGCGAGATTTTCACATAGGTGATATAATACTCTTAAGCTTTTAAAACGCTTGTAAAATAAGGGGGTATGCCATGTCAATCGTTAAAAACGGCAAATTTTACTTCTACGACTTCGTCCATGATGGAAAAAGATACCGGAAAAGCTGCCGGACTACCGATAAAAAACTTGCCGAACAGGTAGAAATATCTGTTAAGAACGACATAATTAAGGAAGAACACCTCCTGCCTACGGACAGGAATAAAAACCTTCTGTTTAAGGCCGCATGGGAAAGTTACCTGAAAAATATAGGTGGCAGCAACACTAAGAAAACAATCGAAAGAAAAATCGTGGCCGCCGTGCATTTCTTTCCATTTTTGGAAAACAAGAGACTGTCCGATATAACTACTCTGGATATAAAAAATTACCACGCGGAAAGAAGGATAGAAATGCTGAACGACCATAAAAACAATGGGAAGAAAGAATCGGAGATAAATTTTCGGTCGATTAATCTTGAAAAGGCGACTTTATCTCATTTTTTTAACTTCTGTATCGAACACGGCTATATTCATAATAACCCGGTAGCAAGAATTAAGAAACTTAACGAGCTTAAACGAGTAAAAACCTTGGCCGATGAAGACATAAAGAAACTTATCGAGAACGCCCCCAATAGACTTACCAAGGATTTAATCTCATTCCTGATTTATTCTGGCTGCCGGAAAGGGGAAGCCTTAAACCTTAAATGGGACGACGTGGATTTAAAGAACGATGTGATAGCGATAAAGGGAACAAAAACAAAATATGACAGATATATCCCAGTTTCAAAGCCGTTGAAAGTGCTTTTAGTCGGCATAGATAGAAAATCAGAATACGTTTTTACCGGCGCAAACGGTAAAGTAAAAGATTTTAAGGATTCTTTCAAAGCCGCATGCCGGAACGCCGGACTTAAGGATCTGCGTATCCACGACTTGCGGCACGTCTTTGCCTCGAAAATGGTTATGAACGGGACGTCTTTATATATTACCGGCGAACTCTTGGGACACAGGACTACCCAGATGACGAAACGGTATAGCCACTTAGTGCCGGATACGCTTAAGAAAGCGGTTGACGATGTGTGGAATAAGAAATAGAGTAGATTTATTATAATTTCATTGATAATTTATCTAATTAAAAATTAAAAGTGGGGTGATTATGCCTGATTCAATCCTTCCGGCAGAATTAATCGAAAATAAAATCTATTTAATCCGCAATAAGAAGGTTATGCTCGACAGCGATCTTGCGGAGCTTTATGATGTCGGAACCAAGGTTCTGAACCAGGCTGTTAAAAGAAATATTGCGCGCTTTCCGGAAGACTTTATGTTTCAGTTAAACAAAGAGGAAGCGTCAGGACTTTCAAGGTCACAAATTGTGACCTTGAAGAGAGGGCAAAACATCAAGTATTTGCCGCATGCTTTCACCGAAAACGGCGTGGCTATGCTCTCCAGCGTTCTCAATAGCGAAAGGGCAATACAGGTTAATATACAAATAATGAGAACCTTCACGAAAATCAGGGAAATGCTATCTTCGCATAAAGACCTAAAGCACAAAATAGAAGAAATGGAGAAGAAATACGATTCTCAATTTAAAATCGTTTTCAATGCCATAAAAGAATTAATGTCCCAGCCGGAAAAAACGGTAAGGAAGATAGGATTTAAAACTGAAAAAGAAAAATAACCGCCGTTATAGCGGCAGATAAATATCCCCCTCCATAAACGTTACCGCGCGCCCTGATATAATAACGCGGCCTTTTTCTTTTTCCACCCTGCATAATATCTCTCCGCCTCGTCCGGAAACCTGCTTGGCTTTTAAAATGTTTTTATTCAGCCTGTCTGCCCAGTAAGGGGCAAGTTCGCAATGAGATGAACCGCATACGGGATCCTCTTGAACCCCGAGTTTGGGCGCAAAAAAACGGCTGACAAAATCCGCGTTATCGCCCGGGGCGGTAATGGACACGCCACGCAAGCCAAGCCGGTTAAGCAATGTCTGGTCGGGAATAATAGAGCGGACGGCTTCCTCACTGTCGTATATGGCAATGTAATCCTGCGCCTCAAGCACCATAACAGGCGTTTTTCCAAGCCCTTCCGCAAGGTACTCCGGCATTATACCCGGCTTCGGCGTATATAAGGGAAAATCCATCTCAAGCATATTTCCGTTTTTTCTAACCGTCAAATCCCCGCTTCTGGTTTTAAATATAATATAATCTGAGGGGTATCCTATGTGTTCGAATATGACGTGAGCCGCCGCCAGAGTTGCATGCCCGCACAGATCTACCTCTTTAACAGGAGTAAACCACCTTAGTTCGAAGTTATTTCTTGCAGGCACGAAGAATGCTGTTTCCGACAGGTTGTTCTCTTCGGCGATAGATTGAAGGAGATTATCTTCTGCCCAACTCTCAAAAGGGCAGACTGCGGCGGGGTTGCCGCCAAAAACACGGTCGGTAAATGCATCTACCTGGAATTGTTTGATTTTCATAAAGTATTTAAAAAAAATAAATCAGATACCTTTTTTATAAAAAAGTTTTACCATGATGCCGACTGATAAGACTTTCGTATTTTAGGGCAATTGTATGGAAATATTCAGCATCTAACCTAAAAATATTCTTTATATTATTGAATTTTACAATTGAATATTTCATAGCTATTTTTGAGCACAGTGTTGAATAAATATCATGGCCAAGTTTAAAATTGTCCGAGCATTTTTTTCGGTGGCATATTCATCTTTAGGGTGGGCATCTCCGGTAGCCATTCTTTCTCTAGCAAATACGGCCTCAATATTTTTGAAAACTGTTCCCGTAAAATCATCATTTGGAATCTTATTTTCTTTTCTGGCTTCATATATTAGATTTGACAGTGTAGATTTTCCTGGGTTGACTTCAACTAAAATTTGCAAGTATGCCTCTACAGCAGCAATTGTGTTTGTCACGCATCCGCTATATCCCCGGGGTGTATTTTTTCCATAATCAGAAAAGGCGTCGGATAGTATTGTATTTACCTTTCGCCATTTTGGGTCCAATAAATAATGCAAAACCGGTTTATATATTTCTTCAATTATTTTTTCGTCTTGCCTGGGAATAAAACCATCTCTTGTTAAACACCATTTAATTCCGTATTGTAAAAAAATTTCATTAAGCTTTTCGGAAAATTTATCAAAAGCCCAGTATTCCTTCTTTATTTTTCTTTGTAAGAATTCATCCTCGGTTTCACCATAGTTTTTATACATCCTTTCAGTTTCTTTATATAGAAATTTCGCATAAACAGAAAATAATTCCATAACAACATCTTCAGTCTGATTAAAAAAAATATTAAAAAAATCGAATGAGGCAGATTCTACAATGGGTATTTGTAAATATAAAGGAGTATAACAATTAGCCATATAAGAATTTTTAAAATACTCTACTGTATCTATAATAATGCTTTGTCTTTCTTTTGTTGTTCTTAAAAATTTATCATCAATCGGATATGTTATTGAACTAACATCTTTAATTTTAAATTCTTTAAGATTTATGTCGGCTTTAAAAAAATAATAAGCTAAATGAAACCAAATATTAAGTTTTTCTTCTTGGTTTAAATCATCCCAACTTCTCATACCTAAATCCGGTTTGAGCAGTCGTTTAATTTCAGGTTTTGTTTCGCTCCAAAGTTTAATCATAAATTATTTTCAAAAACTTAACTTTTTTAAAAAAGGGACCGACTTATTTATTTTCCGTCTGAAAAGCCGTCAAACGCAGTCGGGAGTGAATAAATCTGACCCCTTTGTTTTTAAGATATTTTTAACAGCAAAATTAAGGG
>JAJYQZ010000177.1 GCA_021794335.1 bacterium | reverse complement strand
CTTGCACGGCGTAGCCGCCCTTTACATTGCGGCTTGCCGCTTTATAATAAATTTAAGGGGCAATGGGGGTGATGCAAATTGATTGCGGTTAATAAGAAAACGTATTAAAAGGCAAAATAATAATAAATGGAATATTATGACAAATTAAAAGTTAATTTCAATAGACAAATTAAAAGTTGACAACAGAATTATTTTTAAAAATAATTATTTTTTTCGGGGTAGCCCTGTTTAGATTTGCGAATAATGCCCGCAAATCTAAACAGGGCTTGCGTTTGCTAATGGAGTATTTTTTTCGTATAGACAACGATACAAACAACAAAACAGATGGTTTTTGCTTGCTTCGGATTAGCTTACTTTTCGCTTCGGCGGCAAGCCGCCTTGCTTCGTAAGCTAATCCTACGGCGCAAAAACATTTAAGGGCATTACCCCCGCACGTCGTCAACCGTTTTTTTGAGCGTATCCAGCGCCAAAAAATAAAGATTCCATATTTATCGACGATGTAAAAATTATTGAAACTAATTTTTACGCCGAAGCCGGAATACGCATGAATTGCAACGAACTTGTTTTTTCTAATATTTCTTTTAAAACCGTAATAATGCAAGAATAATATACTATCATCCCCTTTTCCCGATTCTCCTTGCCGTTTAGCTTATGCAGCCGTCTTAACGCCGCGTTTATAAGCCGTTCGTTTTCGGTTATTTCCGCTCCTAAATCGGGAGCGCTATTGCCGGTAAAAAATCTGTCTATCGCTTTTTTGGCAATGCCGCTTATTTTTATAGCTATCGCCGATAAATCAAAACCTATGGGCGGGTATTTGACTGCTTCTTTTATATAGCCCTTGATTTCGTTAACGGAGTTATGGACGCTTTCCATAATTGGTTATAAAGGTTACGATGTTAATAATTTCTTTCGATGGATAGCCTATAAGTTCCATTTTAATATCGGCTTTCAGCTTTGCGAGTTTTAAGGAATGATCTTCGTTTTTATATTTTACGGCCGGGTCTTCGAGCGTGGAGACGAGGTTTAGCGTATATTCAAGGTTTTGTTCGACTATGTCCGTAAAAGTATATAATTTTATGGGGGGAATTAGGTTTATCGACAAGTTTTGTGGAATTACGCTTTAAAAGCATGGGAATTTTGAAAATATTTTAAAAATTTTAATGGCTTAATCGAAATGCATAAATTATAAACAAGATGAAAACGGTATTTATTATATCAAAAAATCGCCGCAAAATTTTGCCTATTTTTCCCTTCGCGTCAAAATTTTATTATTAAACGAATGCTTTTAAATTTAAAATTTATCGACAAAGGGAACAGTTTAAGGTTAAATCATTATTATGCTGAAAATAACTTTATTTACAGAGGGGGGTACCCACTTCTAATCCTCCATTAAGATATTAAATAATGGATATTTTCATTGACTTAAACTTAACGGTATTATATAAAAATATAAAGGGATTAATTGATGATTTTAGCGTTCGGTTAGAAACGGAATCAGTGTTCGATTAAAACGGAATACGCAACGATGAAAAAAATCGGAAGAAATGACCCTTGCCCCTGCGGGAGCGGTCAAAAATACAAGAAATGCTGCATGGTTAAATCCTATTCGCCCAATGCCGCTGGAAAGGAGCAATCCATCAACCAGAGGCTCGTCCAGGATATAATCGTCTTTACCAGGGAACATTATGGGCACACGATAGAGGAGGCATATCAATACTTTTGGGGGGATTTCGACCTGAAAGAGCATCTTGATTCGGATGGTCTCGACCTTGCAGACATAAATTTCGGAGAATGGCTTGTTTACGACTGGGAGCCGGAGGAAGACGGGGAAAAGAAGATTATCGATTTATATATGGAAAAGGCCAGGGGCCTGAGCGAGGATTATAAGGATATCCTTTTCAGGATGAAAGACGCCCTCATAAGCCTTTACGAGATACAAGAAGTCTTTTATGGCGAAGGGCTGTTAGTCAAAGACATTCTCTCTGGAGAAGAATATAATGTAAAAGAAAAGACGGCGTCGATGGGCCTTGTAAAGTGGGACATCTTTGCCGCAAGGCTTCTGCGTCTCGACGATAACGTAATTTTGTCAGGCTGCCTGTATCACTATCCGGCGGCGCGCAAGGATACTATAATCAACCATATTAAGAAATATTTCAAGGACTATCAAAAAAAACATGCTCAGGGAGACATTCATGGCTTTCTCAGGCGGAATAGCAATATTTTCAACTTTTACTGGTGCGAAAGCTTTAGAAATCCTTTCAGGCCGACGCTTATGACGACGACCGGCGAACCCGTAGTTTTTTCCGTCGCAATTTTCGAGATCTGCGATAGGGACGTCGTACTTAAAGGACTTAAGAAAATCTCCGAATTTGAAGAGACGGAAAAAGGCGTTATGCGTTGGCTCGGCAAACCGAAAGCCAACGATTCCTCAACCATCTTGGGCATTGTCCGGATACAGGGCAATAAGCTGAAGCTTGAGTGTAATTCAAGGGAAAGACTTGAAAGAGGAAAAGTTCTTCTGATTAATAACCTCAGCGGTTCGATAAGCCACAAAGTAGATACCGTTCAAGACATCTACCAGGCTATGAAAAACATGCCTATACCCCCGCAAAATATCGAAAGCGGGATTCCGAAGGAAATTGAAATGGAGATGTATAATCAGTTAATGCGCAAGCATTACGAGAGATGGCTTGATGAGGAAATCCCCGCCTTAGGCGGAAATACGCCTCTTGAGACGGTGGGCAGACCGCATGGAAAAAAGAAGGTCGCCGAGCTTCTCAAAGGGATAGAAAACATGGAGGAACGCAGGAAATTAAAAGGAGAGCCATGGTTTGATACTTCATGGTTATGGGAAAAGCTGGGGCTCGAACGGTAATTCCATAAAATATTATAAATTAAATGAAAGAGGGCAGAATAGAAGACGGGTTAAAACCGAAATATAAAGTTACTAAAGACGAGATTCGCTCTTTGAATTCAGAAACGGAAACGTTTCCTGTCCAGGCGCAGAAATACCGGATAATATATTTAAACTCGTAGAATCCTGCGGCAAAAGAATAAAGCATTGTTCCGCGGATTCCGAATTCTATTCTTCTTCGGTTGTAGGTTATCTTACTAAAAAAAACGTTACCTTCACTATGTCTGTAGTTCAAAACCTCTCTAATGAAAGAAACCCTGCGCAGGATGGACAATTGGACGGAGTTTAAAACCATAGACGACATTACGCCAGGCAGGTTTATAGGAGAAGGAGTTTATTGCCTTTTCGGCGAACCCTTCAGGATAGTTGCGCTTTGCTGGATTAACGGGCAGCCGGATCTTTTCGAGAAAGACCGTTATTGCTACCACGTAATAGCTACCAATCTCGAAACGCCTAAAGAAGAAGTAATATACGAATATAATAAAAGAGTATCCGTATACGGGGTAATCAAGGAGATAAAAAACGGCATAGGACTCGGGGGATGTACCTTCGGGAGACTTTTTTGCCAACGCCCTCTTCTTTGCGGTAGGGGTATTAGTCTATAATACTACCATAATTATAAAATTGCATCTTTTGCCGAAAGAATATAAAAACAAAACGATAGAAAGTTTAAAGTGGTACATTGTAAACATAGCCTAAAGATTAACTTATCACGGCAGAAGGCTCTTCTTCTTACCCTCCCACCATAGATAAACTTCTTCTATTTGAACATATGAGGGATAGCTGCTTTATATTTGTTTAGATTGCCGGACAGATTCTTGATTATCATTATATTTAACCATTATGGGAGGATTTAATCTAAATATAACTATTTTTTACCAAAATTGGGGAATAATGACCTAAATTTGATTAATTCGTAATCCCCAAATGGGTATGGTAAATAGATTAAACAATTTCTACCTGCAATTTTGGGAAAATCTTTAATTTTGCAATAGAAAATATTTAGATGTTTCTTTTATATGTAAATACTGGATTCCCGCTTTCGCGGGAATGACGATAAGGGAATTTAAACTTTAACCCAACGGGTGTCCCAACCCGCTTCAG
>JAJYQZ010000075.1:1336-4023 GCA_021794335.1 bacterium | reverse complement strand
CCTGCTCGTAAGAAGCCTTTCCCTTTTTTCCGGAAATACTTATCGGAACGATATAGGCAAAAAAACCCATAGAGTTAAGTTTATCGGCTAATTTCTTTGCATCGTTATATTTTGAAAGGGCTGCCACTTGAATCGTGTAATATACTCTGGATGCAAAAGGGGAAGAGGCGGTTTTTTGTTTTACGGCAGACTTTTTTGTAATATATTTATATATGTAAATAGGTTTTTTCACATACACTATTTTTGTCCTGACCTTGGATTCCGGTTTCGGAGCAGGAGCAGGTTTTTCGGCAGGCTTTTTGGCGGCATTGCCATTTTTTAATGAGGTCAACTTTGATATCGGGGCAAATTTTATGTTGTCCGTTGAAACAGGAGTCTTTTCTTTAGTCTTTTGGTTGCCGATTATGTTTAAAGGGGAAACCGGAGGGTTGCTCTCAGTTTTTAAAGAAGACTCTTTAATAACGCCCTCTTTTGATTTTCGAGGGGACAATTTTTTTCCCACAAATAATCCTAATGCGAATACTATAAATAGGATTACTAAAAATACAATAGCCGCTGAAAGTTTATCTTTTTTCAAATCAGTTTACTCTATAATTTTTATTATCGTTTATAAGATATAATAAATCTTCAAAACCTGTTATCGTTAATGTAATATCCCTGCTAAAATCGGAACAATTAAAAATCTCTATCCCTGAAATATTATATTTTTTATTACAAACGCCCCTCCATGCACATACCGCGCAAAGAACCACATTCTCATCCATAATATTTTGACCTCTCCCGTTTTTATTTATTATAAAACTAAAAAATATATAAATCAATTAGCAATTAATTTTTGCAATTAATTTTTTATATTATTATATCATATAACTAACATAACTAAAAAATAAAAGTATATAAAAATCTTAAATTATTTATTTTATGGCGTCTAATATGTTAAAATAACCAAAAATAATTAATAAAGAAATAATATTAAATAAGAGGGCTTGATTGACTACGGAACTTATAATAAACAAAGATGAATACGAAACACGCGTCGCGCTGATAGAGGGCGGTCAATTATCCGAAATTTTTATCGAAAGAAAGTCGGATTCTCCAAAACATGGAAACATATATAAAGGAAAGGTAATGCAGATTCTTCCCGGCATTCAGGCATCTTTTATAGATATAGGCTGGGAAAAATCCGCATTTTTATATGCCGGCGACTTTTATGAAATAGATGCAATTGATTACGATTTTTTTGAGCCCGGCGCGGAAGAACCGCCGCTTAACGAACTTAATAATGACAACGAGATTAATATCGATACGCCGGCACATAAAAGGATTAAGAAAAAGAGGAAAGGCTTGCCTAATATAGATCAACTTTTGAAAAAGAATCAAGAAATTCTTGTTCAAATCGCCAAAGAACCCGTTAAAACAAAAGGCGCCCGCGTTACAAGCCACATATCCCTTCCCGGAAGATTTCTGGTATATATGCCGACATCTCCTTCGGTTGGAATTTCAAGAAAAATTAGAAGCGATGAAGAGAAAAAAAGACTTAAAAATATTGTTTTAAAATACAGAAGCGAGGGCACCGGATTTATAATAAGAACTGCTGCCGAAAATGCCTCCGAAATCGACATCGAAAAAGACATAAAATTTCTTACCGCCCTATGGAATAATATTTATAGGGACCAGCTCAAAGCAAAAGCTCCCAAACTTATATTTCAAGATATAAGCATATCCTTAAGAGCGCTGAGAGATTTATTAAATAAAACAATAAACAAAATTATTGTGGACGACAGGGAGGAATACGAGAAAATAGTGGAATTTTTAACGATTCAATCGCCCGAATATACAAATATAGTCGAGTTTTATGCCAACCCCTTACCGATATTCGAACATTTCAATATCGAGAAAGAAATAGCGAAAGCATTAAACAAAAAGGTATGGCTTAAATCCGGCGGCTATATAGTAATCGATTATGCGGAAGCCCTTACGGCAATAGATGTAAATACGGGCAAATATGTGGGCAAAAAAAACTTTGAAGATACGATATTAAAAACAAATCTGGAAGCCGCAAAGGAAATAGCATATCAATTAAAGCTAAGGAATATAGGCGGCATTATCGTAATAGATTTTATCGATATGGCAAAGGAGAATCACAAAGAAAAAGTATATCACGCCTTAGGAAATTCTCTTAAAAATGACAGGGTCAAAACCACTATTAACAAGATAACGGAACTTGGATTGGTAGAGATGACAAGAAAAAGAACGGGGAATAGTCTTCCCAGCGCGTTTCTAGAGCAATGCCCGATGTGCGAAGGTCTCGGCATGATAAAATCGCCTCAAACCATTTGTTTTGAAATATTCAGGAGTATACCTGCATACGCAAAAAAGACAAGGTCAAAAAAAATTACGATAACGGTACATTCCCATATAATGAATAAACTGTACGAATATGAAAAAGAACTTAAAGAATTGGAAGCGGTAATTAACAAAAAGATAACGATTAAAATGCAGGATAGTTTTTATCCCGAATACTTTGAAATTTCATAAATTGCAAGATATTCTCATTTATTTTTTTTTATTAGAATCTTTCTTTTTTTTATGAATAAATTTAAACACTATTTCTCCTTTCTTAATCATGTTCAGCTTTTCCCTTGCCAAATTTGCGATATATTGCCTGTTATGGATTAATTCGTATA
>JAJYQZ010000075.1:0-1236 GCA_021794335.1 bacterium | reverse complement strand
TTTTTTTTATTAGAATCTTTCTTTTTTTTATGAATAAATTTAAACACTATTTCTCCTTTCTTAATCATGTTCAGCTTTTCCCTTGCCAAATTTGCGATATATTGCCTGTTATGGATTAATTCGTATATTTGTTTGTCTATTTTATAATTACTTTTTTTAATTAAAGTAATTTCCTGTTTCAACTTTTGTTCTTCCGCCCTTAATCTGTACACTTTTACTATTCCCTGAAGGCTGTATATCACGAATAACGCCAGTAAAAACGCAAAAATAGAACCGGCTATTAATATTGCGTTAAGACTTTTTCCCTTGCTTGATTTCATATTTAAAATATTTCCTTATCCTTAGCGGCGCGCAGAATTCCCCGCACATACTGCATCCTGCGGTATCATCCTGATTTTTTAATTTAAATAATTTTCTGGCATATTCGGGGTCTATGGAATACTTAAACTGCTTTTCCCAGTCAATGTCCCTGCGAGCCTTCGATATATTCAAATCATCCCCGTTTTTTTTAAGTTTTATCATGTCCCCGATATGAGCCGCAATCTTAGCCGCTTTAACCCCTATTTCGACATCTTCCCCTGACGGCAAACCTAAATGTTCAGAGGGGGTAACATAGCAAAGAAAATCCGCTCCGTAAGATGAGGATAATGCCCCGCCTATCGCGGAAGAAATATGGTCATAACCGGCGGCAACATCGGTAACAAGCGGACCAAGAACATAAAACGGCGCTTCGTTCGACATCCTTTTTTGAATCTTGACATTGGCTTCTATCTCATCGATTGGAATATGCCCGGGGCCTTCTACTATAACTTGAACGCCGTAGTCCCTTGCTATATCGCAAAGTTCGCAATTGATAATAAGTTCCTGCATATACGCCCTGTCGAAAGAATCGTGCGTCGAACCCGCCCTTAAACCGTTTCCCAGACTTAAAACGGTATCATATTTTTTTAATATCTTTAAAACATCTTCAAATCTTTCATATAAGGGGTTTTCCTTATTGTTTTCTATCATCCATGCAACTAAATATGCCCCTCCTTTTGAAACAAGACCCGCATATCTGTATGATTGTTTTTTTAATCTCTCGAGAGATATTAAATTTAAACCGGAGTGAATAGCCATAAAAGAAACACCGCTTTCACACTGTTTTTCTATAACATCGAAGACTAAATTTTCGGGCATTTTTACCGGATTTTTATATCTGTCTATAGCTTCCCTAAATGCCTGATAAAGAGGAAC
>JAJYQZ010000263.1 GCA_021794335.1 bacterium | reverse complement strand
TATTCTATTTTGGTTCCGGTCCCGTAAAAGGCTTTGCCGTAACATTATCTCTCGGCATTATTATAAATCTGTTTACTTCGTTAGTCGGCACAAAGGTTATATTCGACATTATATCGAACAAAAGGGAGCTTAGCAAATTAAGCATTTAATTCTAATTTCTAATTCAAGGGGTTAAGAAAAATTGGAATTTATAAAAAACACAAATTTTAATTTTATCGGCAAAAAAAAATATTCTTTCGTATTGTCATCTATTCTTGTAGTACTCGGACTAATCGAATTAATTACGATGATTCTGGGCATGGCAAAAATCGGAATAGATTTTACCGGCGGGCTGTCTTTGCAGCTTTCGTTTCAACATAAAATATCCGTCGCGGATGTAAGGAGAGAACTTCTGTCAAAAGGGTTTAAAGATGTAAAAATCGTTAAAATAAAGGGTAAAAATGATATTATAATCCAAACTAAAGCGGTGGCTGAGGATTTAAATAAATATACGGATGAAATAAAGGCAACTATACAAAATGCCTTTAAAAACAATCCGTCTAAAGTGTTAAATAATGAAAT
Source organism: bacterium (assembly GCA_021794335.1). Next base: position 3,482 of record JAJYQZ010000263.1, on the reverse strand, counting down.
GATCGGTCCCTCCGTCGGTAAAAAATTAGCTAAAGACGCTATTGTCGCAATTATAATATCGATTATTGCAATCATACTTTATATAACATGGAGATTTGAATTTAGATTCGGCCTTGCCGCCGCTATCGGTCTTGCCCACGATGTCCTTGCGCTTATGGGAATTATTTTTATTTTTCAGAAAGAAATAACCCTTCTTGTTATTACGGCGATTTTAACTGTTGCGGGTTATTCCCTTACCGATAAAGTCGTTGTTTTTGACAGAATTAGAGAAAACTTGAAAAAAAGAGCGGAGAAGACAGAGCAAATTAATTTAAATGACCTGGTAAATAAAAGTATAAACGAGGTTTTGACAAGAACCGTCGTTACATCGCTTACGGTAATCTTAGTGGTTTTATCTTTGTTTTTCCTCGGCGGCATAGTTCTTCATGACTTTGCTTTTACATTATTATGGGGGGTTTTAATCGGGACATACTCTTCGATATTCATCGCAAGCCCCGTAATGATTATGTTAAACGAAAATAAATAATTTAAAATATGCAAAAACATTATGTTGAAGAACATATAGAAGAATATCTAAAAAAAACATTTGCTCAAATATACCCAACCGCATCAAATACCACCCTTGTATCTTTAGTCCTAAAAAGAATTAATTCCCAGTTAAACTTCGATCCCTTTTTTTTGGAAGAATTTTGCAAAGATGAACCGGCCAAAGCTCCCATAGATAACTACTTAAACAACTTTGTATCTAACTATTTAAGTCCGTCCCTAAAATCTTTGAGCGACCCTTTTCTAATTAAAGACATGGATAAGGCTGTAGAGCGTATAACTAAAGCGTTAATAGAAGATGAAAACATTTGCATTTACGGGGATTACGATGTGGATGGAATAACTTCGACTTCCTTTCTTGTTTCTTTTTTAAGGGAAATAAAAAACCTGATGAAGGCGGGCGGCAATGACAACACTATTTTTTATAAATTGCCCGACAGAATAAAAGACGGTTACGGACTTGGAATAGAACCGATTAACGAGATTTATGATTTCATAAATCAAAAGGGCGGTAAACCTCTATCCTTACTGATAACCGTCGATTTAGGCATAACGAATGTTAAAGAGGTATCATATGCAAATTCAAAAAATATAGATGTAATAATATGCGACCACCACGAAATTCCTGCTAAAATGCAGGCTTCCAAAAATAACGACAAATTATTATTTAAGGAAAGCGCGGGCGGCGGGGTTAAAGAAGAAGAAACATGCTTGGAGGAAATTTTGCCCGATGCGTATGCGATACTTAATCCCAAGCGAAAAGGCGATAGGTTTCCTTTTAAACTTTTACCCGGGGTCGGCATTGCCTTTAATTTGGGGATTGCATTAAGAAAACGGTTGGTGATAAACGGTTTAATTAATACCCGCCCGGACGAGGTTCGTGTCGTGCTGAACCTTAAGGATTATCTCGATATCGTCTGCCTCGGCATTATAGCGGATATAGTTCCTATGTACGGGGATAACAGGACGCTCACATATTACGGATTAAAGAAAATTAACGGCAGCCCCAGACCCGGCATAAAGGAGCTTAAAAGGATTTGCGGCCTCCACTTTGACAATGTTAACGAATCTGATGTTGCATGGAAAATCGCCCCAAAAATTAATGCGTCCGGCAGGGTCTCCGACCCGTCCATAGCCGTTGAACTTTTAACGCAAAAAGACCCTGAAGATGTCTACAGGCTCGCTCAGGAATTGGAGGCCGCCAACAGAAAAAGACAGGCGCTTGAAGACATTTGTTTCAACGAGGCAATAAGTCAAATTAACGAAAAAAACTTAAAGGAGGACGGCGCTCCAATCCTCATTTTAAACGGGCAGTCGTGGCATCCCGGCGTTATCGGCATTGTTTCGTCAAAATTAGTCGATTATTTACAAAAACCTGTTTTACTTCTTACCGGTTATAAAGACAGCGTATATATCGGCTCTGCCCGGTCTTGCGGCAATATCGACATTTATGCGTTTTTAAAAAATTACGAATCATTTTTTGCCAAGTTCGGAGGGCATAAAATGGCTTGCGGGCTCACAATCAAAAAGGGGCAGAGTTTCGACGGCTTTATGTCTTGCATTTCCAAAAATGCCGTCCAAATTCCCGAACAAGGTGTCAATCTCAATCCAGATTATTTAAACAATTCCACCCCCGAAGGTAATAAAATTCTTGATTACGATGAAGAAATCGATTTAAACGCCGTCGTCAAAAAAGATTTAACGGGTTTAATTAAGCTGATGTCCCCGCACGGACCTTTGAACGAACAGCCAAGATTTTTGATAAGGGATATTACCATATTAAATATTAATAAAAGAGAGTTTAAAAATAAAAACGCAAATTCAAAAAAAAGGGGTTTATTTAACTGTTATTTTACGCTTAATATCGAATGTTCTTCCGGTAACAACAATAATATAAAACCCAAGGCATTTTTATTTAATAAGAGCAAGGCTTTCATGGGGGCATTTGAGAAGGTGACGGCCTCGGGAAGCGGTCAATATGAAACTATGAAAAATATTTTTGACGGCGAAAATAATAAAGACGGCGATTATAAAGATAAAATTCCGGTTGACGGCATTATATTCGAATTTTTTAACGGATATATTAAAATACTAAATTTTATTTAATTTTTAATTTTTAATTTCATTTTTTGCATATATGTTTTTTACAAAATTTTTTACGGCTGTCGAGATTGACTACGATCATTTTAAAATACTTGAAGTAGTAAAAAAGGGGCGCGGCTACCTTCTGAACAATTTTATCAACGCTAAACTTCCAGGCTTAAATCATCCTGATATTAGCGGGAGCGCTATTAATCTTAACAAATTAATGAACGACAATAAAATAAGCAAAAATAATGTATTTGCGAATATTAACGACAATGCCGTTCACAGTTACAATTTTTATCTGCCCGATATGCCCCGGAACGATTTAAATAAAGCGGTGGAATATGAAGTAAAAAAGCTCATCCCTTTTCCTATATCTTCCTGCATCTTCGACTATATATCCGTCAAAAACGGTTCGACCCTTAATATAACCGCATTTGTCTCCAAGACGGACGATATAAACAACTTCAAAGAAATATTCATAAGGGCGGGCATTAAATTAAAATCAATCGAATGCAAAACCGCTTCAATTTATAATAACATTATGTTTTTAAGCAATAATAAGGTTGACCATTTATTGTTGTGCGATATTGGCGAGAAGGCGGCAAAAATTATTATTATCAGAGATAATGCGGTTAATTTCGAAAGGACGATAGAAGGAATTGATCTAAAAGATCTAAATGACGACGAATCATCTCTTTTAATCGGGGATGAATTAAAAAAAACCGTAGATTTTTATTTTGCAGGAAAATTTATCGCTCCGATAGACGGTATAATAATAACAGGCATTTATTCGGGAAACGAAGGTTTTAACGGCAAAATAAAGGACATGATGCGCCTAAAAACATATT
>JAJYQZ010000230.1 GCA_021794335.1 bacterium | reverse complement strand
TAACCTTAAAGCAAAAAAGATTGCTTGAAGAGTTTGCTTTAGAAAGCGGTGAAAAAACGCATCCGTTAAAAAAATCATTCATAGACAAGATTCTTTCCATCAATAATAATTAATACGCCGGGTCATGACATTATCGCCGTATTGTCATTCCGAAGGAAGCAGGTACGCTTTAAAGCCGTCGGCATTTAGACGGCTCATCCGGATTTACTTAGCGTTGGAATATGTAAATAGTTTCTAAATCGGGCTCAGGATTATATATCGTATTTATCGTATTCGATTTTTTCGGGAAGGGATTTTGTCGATTTTGCCCCCAATTCTTTTATTTTTTCGATCTTACTGATTAAATTACCTCTTCCTGTCTGTAATTGTTTAAAGGCTTCCTCGTAAGCGTTACCTGCTTTCTTAATTCCCATTTCTATTTCCTGCATGCTTTCGATAAAATTAATAAACTTTTCGTGCAATTTTCCCGCTTCATTCATTATTAATACGGCATTGCGTTCGAGATTTGCCTGATACCAGAGATTCGATACGGTTTTTAACATTAAAAGAAGTACCGACGGAGTGGCAATAATGATATTCTTATTCAGGGCTTCGTTAAGTATATTTTTATCTTCGCTTATTGCAACGGTATAAGCAAAGTCTATCGGGATAAACATAATGACGAAGTCGAGGGATCTGCCGCCTGAAGACATGCCGTATTTTTTTTCGCTTAATTCTTTAATATGCTTTTTAATTGAATCGATGTGGCTTTTTAAATAATCCTTTCTTTTTTCACTGTCGTCATTTACATTCATATATCTTTCGTAATCGGTTAAAGAAACCTTTGAGTCTAAAATCAAATCCCTTTCCCCGGGCAGGTGAACTATGACATCGGGCCTTAAGTTTTTATTCATTCCATTTTCGCCTTCTATGCTGATTGATTTTTGCGTTTCGTATTGTTCTCCCCTTAGCAAGCTGGAGTTTTCGAGCAGCGTCTCAAGAAGCATCTCCCCCCAATCCCCCTGCACCTTCGAATCCCCTTTTAGCGCTTTAGTAAGGTTGTCTGTCACGAGTTTCATATTTCTTTCCGTCTCTATTAGTTCGGATATTTTGTCTTTCAGAGAGTGGCGTTCTTTTGCCTCGCTGCCGTAAGTATCCTCGACCTTTTTTTCAAATTCCTTAATCTTCTCGGACAGAGGCTTTAATATATTATCCATGTTTTCTTTATTAGTCTCGGTGAATTTTTTGCTTTTATCCTCTAATATCTTTGCGGAAAGGTTTTCGAATGCCTCCTTAAACCTGTTTTCAAGCTCCAAAAACTCCGATTTTTGATTATTTAATCTTAAATCGAAATCCGCTTTTTGGGCGGCGATTCTTTCCTCGAGGTTTTTATTATTGGCGGCCGTTTCGGAAATGCCCACTCTGAGGCCGGTGTTTTCTTTCCTCAGGTTGAAGATTTCGGTTTCCGCGCCGCTTAACCTTTCGGCTGTCTGGTTATGCCGGCTTTTTTCGTTGTTAAGCTCGCTCTCAAGCACGATGTTGTTTTTGATATTCTGGTCGTTTTGAAGGGAGTTTTTTGTTATGATGTCGGAATAGTATGCTTTGAGTTTAGCTATATGCACGAGGGAAACGATTACTGAAACGATAAATAAGATGAAAGATACCGCGGCTATAATAAGCATAACTATCATGGGATTAAGTCTTAATATTAAAAATTAATAAAAGTTAAGTCGTCAATAAAAAAACGATAAATATATTGATTTAATATTGCATTTTTATTCCGTTTTGTCAAATGTTGGGGAAGAACCAAAAATTGCCGATAGAAAATTTATTTTCTGGATTCCCGCTTTCGCGGGAATGACACCTTTTGGGTTAAAACCTCAATCTCTGTATTGTCATTCCCGCGAAAGCGGGAATCCAGAATTTACATATAATAGGAACATTTAAATATTTTCTATTGCAGGATGGATTAAGGGAAGAAATAAATTCTTGACTTATGACTTTAAGGTCATTATAATAAAAATTATGCTTTCAATTAAGGATAAGTCAAAAATAGTAAGGATTAATATGAAAAATAAGCCTAAAAATAGAAAATACCGCATTGCTTTTTCTCTCGCTTTAATTGCAACATTGTGTTCGGTTTATTTTTATTTAATTATTCCGGGCGGAAAAGCCTTTGCCTTTAAAGCAGGGCGCGGAATTGGAACTATAAACCGGCTAAGCTCAAGCCGGCTAAGCTCAAGCTTAAGGGCGCTAACTTTAAAAGAAGCATACATCTTAGCTGCCCGCCGCAACGGCACCATCAGGGCTAACAAAGAAAGCTATTATCAATCCACGCTTTTAAAATGGTCTGCTATCAGCATGCTTTTGCCGAACATAAATCTCACCTACAAAGACCAGAGATTCCATTTGCAAGAACCGGAGTCCGCACCTTCTTCTTCGGGTTCAAGCGCTCCTTTTAGCTTTTTATTTCCCAATTACGAATATAGTTTTACTTTAGACCAGCCGATACTGAAGCTGGGCGCTCTTCCGGCTTACGGGGCTGCCGAAAATACGGTTTCGCAGGCAAAAATGAACCTTAATAATGTTTCGGCAACCACCCTTTATAATGTCGCCGCATCTTACTATACGATTTTGAACGACATTAGCCTGATCAATGCCGATACAAAGACTTACAACGAGGCAAAATCTCATCTTGAGCTTACCGAGGCAAAACTTAAAGCAGGACTTGCCATAATTACCGATGTTCTTCAGGCAAAATCCCAGTTCTATGCCGCAAAACAGGAACTTATCAGCGCTAAAAATTCTCTTAAATCGGCAAAGGCCGAGCTTGCCTCTATTCTTGGCATCAGCCGCCGGTTCAAAGTTATTAAACCGGCGGAGCCGGTTATTAAAAAGGCTTTATTAAAAAAATATGTTCTTTTGGCTTACAAAAATAATCCTGCCTTGAGGTCGTTAAAATATGCAAAAAAGGCTGCAAACAATGAAACGCAGTATTATGAAACCCAATATATTCCTCAGATTAATTTTCAGGCTTCTTATAACGCCCTATCCGATAATCATTTTATACCAGGAGGATCGTTAAATTATTGGACTGCCGGGGCTGTATTAACTATGCCTATCTTTCAAGGCGGCACAAGAATTATATCCATTGAAAAGGCCCGTTCCGCCGCTAATGCGGCAATGTATAATATGATACAGTCTAAAAGAGATTTAAAGGCTCAAGTCGTTTCGGATTTTTACAACATACAGAACCTCAAATATGAAGTTGCGGCTCTTGAACACGAGGAAAGGTTCGCATCAAAAAACTATACGCTTGTCGAAGAAGAATATAAGGCAGGGGTTGCTACAAGCGTCGATGTCGTAACCGCTTTAGCCCAGCTTACCACCGCAAGGCATAATCTTTTGGCCGCTGATTTAAGCTATTACAAATCCGTTTTAAACCTCAAAAGGCTTATCGGCTCTTTTAAAAGGAAACTTATAAGTTTAACCGTGGATAAGTTTAATTAAATACTTTAATTTTGCAATAGAAAATATTTAGATGTTTCTTTTATATGTAAATACTGGATTCCCGCTTTCGCGGGAATGACACCCGTTGGGTTAAAGTTTAAATTCCCTTATCGTCATTCCCGCGAAAGCGGGAATCCAGAAAATTAAACTTCTATTGCAAAATCAAAGAAATAAACTTTATTTGAATATTATAATAATAATAAGAATAAAATGGTGATGCCTAAATGAACGGTGATAATGAAAAAATCGGCGGTAACGAAGACGGCGGCGCGTTCGCCAACGCCAATAATAGTAAATTTACTAAAAAAAATATTATAACCGCATCCATCATACTTTTATTAGCCATAATAGGCGGTATTTTTGTTTTAAGATGGTATCTTTTCGGTCTCACCCATGTTTATACCGAAGACGCCGAGATTGACGGGCATATCGTTTCCGTCAGCACGCAGGTTCCAGGCAATATCACGGCAATCTATGTTTATAAGAACGAGCCGATTAAAAAAGGGGAGCTTATTGCCCGCATTAACGATTCCACATATTATCCGGCAATGCTTCAGGCAAAGGCAAATTATAAATTAGCAAAAGCCAAACTTTTTAG
>JAJYQZ010000250.1 GCA_021794335.1 bacterium | reverse complement strand
TTTAAAACAATTTAATTCTACCGAAAACGAAACTGTTTCGTTTTCGGACAAAGGCAGTAATGATGAGGGTTTAAGTGTTGAAAAAAATGACGAAAATTTTGTATCGGATACGGCCAAAAAAACTGGATTATCGGAAAGAACCGTTCAGCAAGATTTACAACTTGCAAAAAATTTAGATGAAGGAGTTAAAAAACAAATAAAAGATAAAAAAATATCTAAAGGTAATGCCTTAAAAGTTGCCAGAGAGAAAAAAGAAAATCAGCAAAAAGCTATTAAAGATATAACGGAAAAACCTGCAACGGAAACACAAAACAGGGATTTAGATAAACTAATTCAAGAGTTTAATTCTGCTACTTCGGCTATCCGTATAGAAAATACTGGCGGAAATTTGACCGGAAAAATAACTATCTGGGCTCATAAAGAAGAAACGCTCAAAGATATTATAAGCGAACTTAAGAAAAAATATTGCAAATAGGAGAGATAAAATGCTGACGCTTGGCGGTATTGATGAGAAACTAACCCCTGAAATTGCAGGTGATTATTTTCAAAAAGAAAAAAAACAATTCGAATTGGGCGAATACTATGCAAACCAAAATTCAGAGACGTTTTATGGCGGTCTTGCTAATAAGTTCGTAGGAGAACAGATATTAGAGCCGTCTAAAGTTTCAGTATCCGGCGAAAAGCATGTAGCTCTTAAATCCGGTAGAACGTTTATGGAATTTTTAAACGGCGAAGATTCTATTGATATGACCTATACAGCGCCAAAGTCGGTTTCGGTAATAACAGAACTCACTAAAGACGAAGAACTTAGAAAAAAATTTATACAAATTCACAATAACTCAGCTTGCGGAGTTATGCGTTACGTCGAAGAAAATCTTGCGTATACCCGCAAGTCCCACAGAGAAAACGGTAAAAAAATTTATGATCCCATATATCCTGGAAAAATCGAATATGCGGCGTTTTTACATCATGATACAAGGGAGGTTGATCCGAATATACATACACATTTTATTATTCCTAAAAGGCTGTATGTCAGGGGTCAGAAGTATGCTCTTGAAGTAGGGCGCTCTATTCCTCAGACAAGAGGAAAAAATATACTGGATAATAAAATAAGACTCGGCGAATATTATCGTGCTCTTGAAATTAATCAGTTCAGACAAAATGATATTTCTGTGAAAATCACAGATTATAAACATTTCTTTTTTGAAATTGAAGGGGTTGAACAGGAAACGCTGGAAACGTTTTCAAAACGCTCAGAACAAATAAAAAGCGAATATGAGAAAATTAAAGATGGTGTTGCAGCTGGCAGCGAAGCGGAAGTTAAGGCAAAAATAGCCTTAGAAACAAGAAAAAGCAAAGATTCAAGCGTGCCACTAAATGAGTTAAGGGCGAAATGGGAGGCGGAAAGCCCCCAGCAAAATATCTGTCCTGTCATAAAAACCGTTAAAATGGCCAATGCGGACGATATCGATGCAGCTTTAAAATCTGCAACAGCAAAATTAACAGAGAACAGAGCTCAAATGTCTGACTTGGATTTAAAAGTTACGGCGATGAAACACTTGATTTACAACGATTTAAAATTTAATGAAGAAGATATAAATTTGAAAATTAAAGAAATGTTTAAACGCAGGGAACTTGTCAAATTAGATGCCGACGGTTTTTTTTTAACTACAAAAGAAATAAGAATGGCGGAAATAAAAATTCAATCATTCGCTAAAAACGCTTTCGAAAAATACGAAAGTATCGTCGAAAAGGATTCTGTAAAAAATGTAATAAGCGAATGGGCAAAGAACGAAACAGAAAAATTTAAAAAAGAAAAAGGCAAGGATTTTGCATTAACGGGAGACCAGAACAAAGTTCTTGAGGCTCTGCTTACGACTAAAAACGGAGTTACGATAATACAAGGAGATGCGGGAACCGGTAAGACTACTCTTTTAAAAGCATTTTATGAAATAACTAAAGCAAGAGGCGTGGAACTGGCGGGTTTATCGACGACCGGTAAAGCTGTTAAAGAAATTGTAGAGCAAAGTATGATTGATTCAAAAACTATCGACAGTCATATTTTGCAAGGGAAAAATATTAAAGAATTTATAGACTCATACGGTAAGAAAGTTTATATCGTAGATGAGTCTTCAATGAATGCAACTTTAAAAATTAAAGAAGTAATAGAACTATCGAAAAAAGAAAACGCAAGGGTTATTTTAATTGGCGACATAAAACAACTTGCCTCCATTCAAGCAGGCGGAATGTTCGAACGTTTGCAGAAATCTAAAAATGTGACATTTGTCGAAATGCATGAATCAATAAGACAGACTGATCAGTTTTTAAAAGAAGCGGTTAAAATTATCGCAAAAGGCAAAATTAAAGAGGGTATGAAAATGCTGGACGAGAAAGGGAAAATTCACGTACATGAAAATAAAGAAGAATTGTACGATAAAATTACGGACGCTTTTGTTGAGGAAGGCAATTTAAATAATTTTATTCTGTCGTCTCAGAATAAAGATAGATATGAACTTAATAAAATTACAAGGGATAGATTGAAAAAAAACGGTGCAATAGATGAAGAAGATTTTCAAATTAAAATTAGGGAAGGAAAAAATATCGGGGACGAAGATAAGAAAAATTTTTGGAATTATGAAAAAGAGGATGTCGTCATAAGAGGGAAGCATAATTATAAAATTAAAGATGTTGATTTCGAAAATAAATCAGTTTATGCGGTAGATTTATATTCCGGCAAAGAAATTTTAATGTCCAGCAATAAATTAAAATCAAACCAGGTTTATATAGAAGCAGAAAGAAAATTTTCAAAGGGTGATAAAATTATTTTTCTCAAAAACGACTACCATGTAGAAATTACAAAAGACGGTGTCGATAAAAAAGAATACGGGGTTCAAAACGGGCTTAGCGGATTAATTAAAAACATCGAAAGATTAGATAGCGAAAATTGTAAAATTTCTGTTGATATAGGAAAAGGAAAGACGGCTATTTTTGAAACTAAAGATTATAATTATTTCACTCACGGTTATGCGATAACGAGCTATAAGTCGCAAGGACAAACTGCGGAAAAAGTTTATATATTTTCCGACAGAACGACTAAAAATGAATTTTACGTAAATGTGTCACGCGCGAAACAAAATATAGAGATTTTTACAATGGATAAAAAATTATTATTCAAGACAGCATTAAAAGATGATAAGCAAATTGACAGTATGACTTTCGAAAATAAAAACTATAGAAATTATTCAATTATTGAAAATATTTTAAATAAAATGAAAAAAATAGATACATCGATTCCATCTATAAAAGAGCTTAAAGAAACATTTGAAAAAGAAAATTTGAGAAAAGAATATCAAAAGCCGAAAGCGGAGAAAAAAGAAAAAACTTTTTCGGGAGAAAAATCATCAGAGAGTAAAAAAATTTCTCGAAAGCTAATATAGGTTTGCTTCGCAAATTTTAATTAAAAAAAACAAAGGCTAATATGATGAAAAACGATCTAATTAAAAAAAGCAAAAGATTTTTTTATTAAGGAGTGCTTCGCACATTAATTAAAAAAAGCAAAAACTTTATTATTGTAAATTCACATTTTATTAAATTAGTTTACGCTACTTTTTCGTTAATATTCTATGTAGAGTTTATGAACATTTTTTAATATGGAGTGCTTCGCACTTTATTAAAAAAACAAAGCTATTAAGGAGTGCTTCGCACACAATTATAAAAGGCAACTAATCTCTTACACCTGCGCACCAGCAAAGCTGGAAACGCAGGTTTTAGGCGGGTAAAAATGCATGCTACTGTATGTCATAACGACGGGAACGCTATAATAATAGTAAGTTTTTTATATGGCACTATTTGCTGTATAAAAATAGCGTCATATGAAGTCGGTTAAAAATTATAAAAATTTTTGGAGGAAATATGAAAAAAAAACAAACTATTTACATCGATGAAAAATTTATTCGCAAGTTTGGCATGGGCAACAAATCGCAAATAGTTAGCGAGGCATTAAAAAAATATTATGACGGCGAAAAGGAAAATTATAAGAACGATTTGCAAATTATAAAAGATTTCACCGAAGCGATTAATAATTTAAATTCTGTAATAAATA
>JAJYQZ010000012.1 GCA_021794335.1 bacterium | reverse complement strand
GGGTATTTCGATGTCGAGTTTATCAATATCCTTTTTTGTATTTTCGTTATCCACTTCAATAATAATAGGGGTCTTTGCTTCTGTTCCCGCGCCCATTGGCTTGCGCGTAAGCTCGACGCCTTCAGTCTGGATGGATTCTACGAACTCCATAAATGCGTCCGTTCCGACTACGCTCACATATTCAGTGGCATCCGTGCCGGGATACATCCTTCTAAGACCCCTTCCAAGCGTTTGTTCCGGCAATATATTACTTTGAGCGGCATAAGCCCTTAACCCAACTATTGTGGTAACGTTACGGACGTCCCATCCTTCCTTTAAAACAAGAACGGAAATAATTGCTTTATACGGGCTTTCCTCGCCGTCGATTTCGTTTGCCGCTTTTCTTAATATATCAAGTTCTTCCTTACTCTTCCCTGTATCGGCTTCCGAAATTTCGCCGTTGTTTTTTGTGTGTATGACTAAAACGGCGTCTTTAAGGTCTAAATACGTGTTTTCGATATATTCGGCAACATCATCGCAGTTTCTTGTGTCATCGGTCATTATAAAAAGTATCGCCTTTTTGCCGAGCTTTTTATGTTCGCGGTGGGCTTTGCGCCATTCTTCCACTCCAAGAGCTATATAATCGGCATATTTTTCAGTATATTTTGAGCTTTTTCTTTCGGTAAGTTTTGCGCGGCTTGCGGAATCCGGCAAGACGGGATGCTTTACGACATCTTGATAAATGGCTTCTACAAGGGGGTAATCTACGGCCGTTTGGACGAAAATCGCCCCGTTATTATGCTTAGGCGTTGCCGTAACGTCTATCTGCAATGATAGAAAGTGTCCTTTTTGTTTTAACCGGTTATGGATATCCTCGATTGACTTAAACCAAGCAAGACGGCTGTCATGTATATGGTGGGCTTCGTCATTTATAATTATCAGTTCGTCTATTTCCCTTACTATAATTCCCAGATCAACCTTTGAATCGTTAGTTTTGCCGACTGGCCGACTGCCGAGAAAATAGTCGTCTAAGTTTTCGTCGCTAAAACTCGGCTCGGCGTTGTTTCCGGTATAAACCCTGTGGATGTTTGTTAAAAAAATATTGCCTGTTTTTCGCGCTACCGAAACATCGTCTTGTATATGAACGGTAAGCTGGAAATCGTCCTGCCAGTTTTGTCCTTCAAAGCCGTTATCAGGCAAAAGCGGGTCGTTCCGGAATATTTTCAGCCCGTCGAAATCATTGCGCAATCTGTCTAAAACTATAATGTTCGGGGCGATTAGAAGAAAGTTAGTGGAAAGTTTCGAATCATCTTCATATAGCTTATGAAAGTAGCACCACGTAATAATAAGGCTCATTAAACTACTCCCCAAAGTCAAGACTAAAATTTCAATGCCTTAAGGTGTATTATCGTTATTTAATTTACTATTTTAATTATTAATATATTTTTCTATCTTTATAGTTGCTAACAAAATATTATAACCGCCGCCGCATAAGTTGGTCAAGGTTTATTGATAGATTTTTCAACAACATAAAACCGTTATTGAAAAATCTATCAATAAACCGGTCAGCTAAGTTTAGCTTTATCAATAGGCGGCTTTATGCCTGTTGATAGAGCGTTAAGAATTTAGCGACGAGCAACTTTAACCAAAATGCACCTCCGATGGAGTTTTGTATCCCAAAGACTGATGCGGTCTTTCATTATTATAGAAATTAAAATAATTGCGTATTCCGTTTTAATCGAACACTGATTCCGTTTCCAACCGAACACTAAAATCAGCAATTAATCCCTTTATATTTTTTATATAATACCGTTAATTTTAAGTCAATGAAAATATCCATTATTTAATATCTAATGGAGTATTATATAGAAGGGGGTACCCCCTTCTAAAATTAATTTATAAAGAAAACAAAGGAAAGAAAACAAAGGGGTCAGATTTATTTATTCCTTCACTCCCGACTGCGTTTGACAGCTTTTCAGGCGGAAAATAAATAAATCAGTCCCCTTTTTCCCTTTCTTATATCCCTCAATTCATAAATAATTTTCAAAAAAATGTTGAAGACAACAAATTAATTGATGCTAAAATCGAATTATTTTGGATGAAGCTTTTTTGTATAGAAACCATAATGGCTTTAATTAATGAAGGAGGCTTTAAAAAAGAAGTTTATTATAAAAGTTATACTTATTCTGATTTATTTAACTGTTGTGCAAAAATTATAATTGATATGCGTCATAATAATTATTTTCAACAAAATAATATAGATATTTCAAGCCTTAAAGAAAGGATTCAAGTTATTATCAAAGAATTTAACATTAATGTGGATAATCCGGTTGAAGTCTTGGAAATATGCAAAATTTTCGAATAATTAATAGAAAATCTGGTGCCAAATAAAAATTAAAAGATTTATAATATACTGTAAATTTCAATAAATCTTTGATTTTGCAATAGAAGTTTAATTTTCTGGATTCCCGCTTTCGCGGGAATGACGATAAGGGAATTTAAACTTTAACCCAACGGGTGTCATTCCCGCGAAAGCGGGAATCCAGAATTTACATATAAAAGAAACATCTAAATATTTTCTATTGCAAAATCAAAGTAAATTTCTCGACTATTCATTTACGAATAAATATGATACAATTTTATATGTAATTATATTAAAATTAATAGGTAAATTATATGATTTTTTCGGGCGCTTTAAATGAAAACGCTATAAATAGTTCTGCTATAAATAGCATAAATGTAAATAGCAGTTACTTTTACAATAAGTTTATAGAGTGGGGTTTAAAAGACCCTAAAAACTTGGGGGATTATAGGCCATACATACAAACCAAAGGGAGAGCCGGGCTGACCGAAGAATTTAAAAACGATATAAGGTTTAAAACTGAAATATGCCCTTATTTAAGAACCTATGCGAAAGGAAAAGAAAAAGAGTCTATTTTTTCTATAATTCAGTCTATAAGTAACCCCGATACCGACGTTATCGAAACCTTGGTAGGAGCAACCCTTGACGCTTGCGGTTATCCTAATACGGGAAACAAATTGATAGGTCTGGCAATATTAGGGCTAATAGGCTTTGCCCTAATCTCTTTAGCCGCTAAAAAATAAAGCTTATGCTTATTAATATAATTTCTTTAATTGCCGCAGGAATAAGTCTTATTACCGCGGCTATAAGCTTTTGGCGAGTAATGAAAGAGCGTAAGGATTCCGTAAAAAGGTCTTTATTTATCCAGAATAATCAATTTATTATTAACGGCATGTTCATAAAGGCCTTACAAAATGCTTTATCAAATAACCCAGCCCAAAACATAAGAAATATAATTTTGAACGATTTAAATTTAATTTATGAGATAAATAACAGAGCATATAAGCAGCCCTGATTTTTTTGTCACATGTATAGATTATATAAAGCCGCCGGCGCAAATGGAACGAGTTTTAACACCGTAGCTGATATATTAAAATCGTCACATAATCAATAGAGATTATATTTTAATAACAAAGGGGTCAGATTTATTCACTTCGGCGGACATAAAAGCCGATGGCTTTTATAAGCGTCCGCCTTCGTATCTTCACTCCCGACTGCGTTTGACGGCTTTTCAGACGGAAAATAAATAAATCAGTCTCCTTTTTCGTAATTTTCATTATTTTACCTCTTTAACTAAATTTGCAAAATAAAACTTATTTTTCTACCTAAAACCCTATTCTACTTGCCGGCTTGTCCGGTGGAGCCATAAGCTGCCGGATGGCATCAAAGACTATTTTGAACTGGGTGTCGTATTTCTTTTCGAGATTTTCCAGTTTCTTCGCAAGTTCCGTATTGCTTGCAAGCATTTGACGTAATTTAATAAACGTTCTTACAATGTTAATACTCGCATCGACGGCTATTTTGCTGTTTAAAACCGAAGCGACCATAATCGCCCCATGCTCGGTGAAGGCATACGGCAAGTTAGGCGAAAATTTGTGATTCTTGAGGTGGTCGCAAATTGCGACCACCTCTGACTTTTCCGCCTCCGTCAACTGAAACATAAAATCTGAAGGAAATCGGTCTATATTCCGCTTAACCTGTTCGTTAAGTCTTTTAGTGGTTACGCCGTATAATTCCGCAAGTTCGGAATCCAGCATTACCTTTTCACCACATATC
>JAJYQZ010000200.1 GCA_021794335.1 bacterium | reverse complement strand
AAAATAAAATTCGGTTTAATAAATTTATAAGATATTATAAAAAAAAACAAAATGATGAGCAAGTCTTTTATCAAGGACAAATTAATTTTAATTACACTTAATTTCTTTATATTTCTGAATACATACATGGCCGTATCGATAAATAAAAAATAGGAAAACACAAAGCCTAAAAATATGCTTATTAGAGCGTTATTTTGTTTAAAAAACAGTTCCGATGGAATGCCCGCAGTTAAAATCAAAATTAAGCCGATTATAAATTCCCATAAAATTAAGTTAAACTTTAACGATTTTCCATTAAAGTTTTGTATTAAGTTCTCTTTTAATTGCCCTATATATTTCATAAATTCCCGCCGAAAAACCTAAAATAGAAAAAATTACCAAAAAAAGATATTCGTAACCAAAGTATTTGTCGATTTCAATCCCTATAAAAATTCCGATTAATACGGATATTATTAAATTTAACCCTAAAGAACTCATTCTGGCTATCTGCTTAATAAACTCTTTGTCCATTTTTAATTCCAAATAAAAAAGGCATTTACCCGATATTATTATATCTTAATTATATAAGATAATAAAATGGTAAATGCCTTTTTATTAAACAATTATCAAATATTTACGGCAATATTTATTTAAGCGATTCTAAATACTCGGCTACTGTTTTCAGCTGTCCCTGATTTAAGTTATGGTCAGGCATCATGGTTGACGGGCTATGAACCTTTGGCGTATTAATCTGCACTTCGAGCCAGTGCAAACTATGTCCTTTGGTTCCTTCGTTCGAAAGGTTAGGTCCAACCGCCCCACCCTTGCCGTTAATTGTATGGCAGCCTAAACACCCCTGCGCATCAATTATTTTAATTGCCGCCTTTTTGATATTTGCATTACTCCGGGCGGCCGGTTTCTTAACAGGCTTTCCTGCCTTTTCCGGCGCGGCTGTTTGGGATGCCGATGCAGGCTTTCCCCATGGAAGAGAAACAGGCGGAACCCATTTTTTATGTTCCTTTGCAAGGTGCAGGTTGTAGGCGATAATATTTAAAGAATCTAGATAATGAACGACTTCTTTGCCTTCGGCAATCGTTATCGGACAGCCGTTTACATCTTTCATTTGATGCAAGACAAGATTATCCCATGGTCCGAAAGACTTTCCGTTATACCTTTCGACCCTGTTCAATGTATGGCAGATAACGCACTTGTCATGCAGCAGGCTGAATCCTTTTTTAACGGGCCACGGATAAACAACGGGCGGAACATATTTCGTTCCGTTCAAATTCATTGTTTGATATATAATCCTGTCGGTCCCTCTTGCGGCAATCTTCATATAACCCATAACGGGAACATTGACCGCAACGCATAACCCGCTGAATATTAAAAGGATTTGCGGAAATTTTGAAATATTTCCAAATTTGAAATTCGGGGTAAGGTCCTTTAGATAATATCCAAGCACTAAAAAACCTGTTACAAAAAGCCCCGCCAGCGATAGATATTTAACCGGCTGCATATTTCCCAAAATGCCTATGGACAAAGGAAGCATCCCGAAGACTAATGAAACCATTCCTGCTATAATCAGGAAAAGTATCAAGCCCACCGAAACGGTAGGCCTTTTTTTGTCCCTGCCGTTAATTAATTTCCACAACATATAAATATAATTAAGAATAAGGGCGCCGCCCATTGTTCCCATAAATGTGTACATAATCCACTGATACTTGCCGAGCATTATCCTGTTGAATCCGCTATCGGCGGTAGCCCTGAAATGTTTAAACCATCCAAAATATATTATGGGATACATTATTAAAAACATTAAGGTTATAATACTGGCGTAGGACCCAAGCCAATCGTAATACTCTTTGTCCGATTGTTTGGAAGAAGCTATTATATATTTAACTCCTGCCCATAATGCCAGTAAAGCGCCGGACAGGACAAATATTTCGATATTTTTTTCTATTATTAAAAGCAAAACCATGGGAGTCCTGATAGCGGTATCCGGCGTCGGTCCAATAGTGTAACTTTCGGAAATGGTATAAAATACATCGGAAGTAAAACCAAATAGAAATGCCATAATTCCGATGAACACATTCCATCCTTGATGCTTATTAGGCGCCTTGCTATCAAACCCGTAATAATATAACGCTCCTAAAATCAAGAATGCCAAAAGAAACTCCATCGAATAGCCGATAACTCCGGGCTGAAGTTTATTTATAAGTATCCAGAAATTCGGGATTCCGCTTCTAAGGAGACTTAAGAAATAGAAATAGAGTATAGTTTGGGCGGTGCCGATTATTAAAGATGCCAGAATGAGGGGTTTTGCAAGGCGGAAATATCTGTCCTCTTTCTTAAATATCCCTATATAATGGGATATAAAGGCTATCGCCATAAACCCCAGCGCTAACCTGTTTATAAATAGATTTACTATATTGATAACTCCTAAATTCATCGCATTTACTCCTCTTTTGATTTTATACGGTAGCGGGCGCTTTCGGTTCGCCGCCGATTAATGTTAAATAGACTAACAAAAGGAGAAACAAAATCCCCAGAACCGTCGCTGCCGGTCTTTTAAACGGGCTTCTTTCATGCCCTCTATCGATAAACGGCAACGCAAATAATATTGCAAACCCGATTGTAGGGACAAGGAATGTAGAAAATATAATCAGTCCGTTACCCGGGAAATATTTTAACAATTCCTCGTTTGCAAGAAAATACCAGTCGGCCTCGGGAGCAAAGTTAAGCGCGAGCGGCCTATACATCGGCCCGATTGCCGCCCCATAGTAAACTGCGAGGAAATAAACTACCGCAAATACCCCTAAAGCTACTATCATATCTTTATAGAACTGATCCGGGAAAAACGGAACCGTTCCATCCGGTTTAATCCATTTATTCGGGTCGTCATCGGATAATTTGCTGTTTTTGTATTCCAATGCCATACCCTGATGACCTGTTTTTCTTATTAAAAATAGGTGCATCGGAATAAACATAATAACCACAAGCGGCAAAAGCCATACATGAACGGCAAATATATGCTGCATAGTTAAAACGGATGTTTCCGTCCCGCCTCTTACGATAATCCTTAAAAAACCGCCGATAATCGGGGTATGCGATGCGACATTCGTAAGAACATTAATCGTCCACCATGAGTTTTCGTTGCCGATAAGCATATATCCCGTTAAACCCAGAACGACGACAACGGAAAATAGAACCATGCCTGCGACCCATTGAAGCTCCCTCGGCTTTTTATAAGCGCCTGAAAAATATACCCTTGCCATATGAACGAGCAGGAAGAATATCATAGTAAACGCGCCCCATAGATGAATGCCGAGAAGTATATTGCCGAGCAGGACATGGTGTTTTATATAATATGTCGCATTCCTTGCCATCGGAAAATATGGAACATAATAGAACAGTAAAAATATTCCCGTTACGACCTGAATCGTAAAAAGAAACGCAAGAAGGCTCCCAAAAGTATATGCCCATCCCCCTCTTCTCGGTATTCTTTCGCCGTTAAATTCATTTATTAATTCGGTAAGCCCGATTCTTTCATCAAACCAATCTTGAATTTTTTTAAACATTAGATCCCCCTCTCTTTTGGATTATTCAAAAACTTATTTTGAATAAATACGGTATCTTTTTCTATTTTATGAACCCATTCATACAATGGCCTGGGCGGAGGACCTCCGACAACTTTACCGAGAACATTAAACATCCCGCCATGGCAGGGGCACAGGAACTTTTGTCTTGCAGGAATCCAGTGTAAAGGACACCCCAGATGGGTACACTGATTTGAGAAGAAATAAAAATTACCGTTAATATCTTTAACTACAACAACCTGCCTTGGAAGAGTATTTACCGACCACCCCTGCTTAACCCTGAAATATACGGGAACAAACTTCGGCGTCAAGGGTGCAATTTTTTGTAAGTCGCTCATGCTGCCAAGTTCAGTCCATACAATATCCCTTTTTTTAAATAACGGGCTTAAAACCACTCCCAGAATAGGAACCGTCACCGCAACGCCTACTATGGCAGAAATTAAACCGATAACAACCGTCATAAAAGTCCGCCTTGAAGGCGACTCTTCTGAACTTTTTGCCATTTTAACCCCCCTTTGGTTTATTATTTAATTAAATTATTCGATTATTCGATTTTACTAATTTATAAAGCCG
>JAJYQZ010000262.1 GCA_021794335.1 bacterium | reverse complement strand
TAGTATTATCTGCCATTGTTATTGCCGTAGTTATCCTTGTCGGATTTGTAATACCGAAATTTGCTATGCTTTACAAGAGTTTTAATGTTCCGCTTCCCTTGGAGACAAGGATTTTGGTTGCAATATCGAATTTTTTCGTAAATTACTGGTATATAATTTTCGGGGCGGCTGCAACATCGGTTATTGCCGTAAAGTTATTTCTAAACTCCAAAGGCGGAAGGCTTTGGTGGGATGAATACAAGCTGAAAGTACCTATTTTCGGGAGTATATTTTACAAATCTATGATGAGCCAGTTTACAAGGATTTTTGGGCTGTTGTTTCAGAGCGGGCTGCCGGTGAGCAGGTCGTTCGAACTCATTAGAAATGCCGTAAACAATAAATTTTTTACCAAAAAAATAGATGAAATACAATTAGATGTTACGAAAGGGGAATCCATATCCAACAGTTTTAAAAATTCCAAAATATTTTCGGGCATCGTAATTCAAATGGTAAGCGTCGGGGAGGAAACCGGACATATAGATGAAATGCTTGCGAAGGTTTCCGATTACTTTGACGAAGATTTAGACCATCAGCTCAGTATGCTTCAGGCAAGCATAGAACCTGTTCTTTTAACCATAATTTTCGGCATGGTCCTTTTCCTTGCGTTAGCAATTTACTTACCTATAATAGATGTTATAAACTTTGCAAAGCAGGGGTAAACCTGCATGTCCGCCGGTCTCCGGCACTTGCGCAACGAAGTTCGAAAGTCCGGCAAGGCGCACAGTTCCATGGGTCGCTTAAACCTTAAAAACGCTTACCATATTCGATAAATTAGTAGCCATGCGGGCAAGCTCTTCGGATGACGCAATGACCTGTTTAGAAGCGCTTGATGCGCTATCCTGAGCATTAATGATCCCCCCTGACGATAATGATATTTCTTCGCTGACTTGAGACTGCTCTTCCGATGCGGCTGCAATTTGCGTAATCATTTCTTTAAGCTTGCTCATTAAATTATTTATGCGGGATATAGCTTCCGCGGATTTTTGAGCAATTTCGGCTCCTTTTGACACTTCTTCCCTGCCCTTTTGCATCGAGGTAACAGCCTCGTGCGTGTTTTTCTGTATGCTTAATATCATCGATTCAATTTCTTTTGTTGCCTTTGTCGTCCTTTCGGCAAGCTTTCTGACCTCGTCTGCAACAACGGCAAAACCTCTTCCCTGTTCTCCTGCACGCGCGGCTTCGATTGCGGCATTCAGCGCAAGCAGGTTAGTCTGGTCGGCTATGTCGTTTATTACGCCGATTATTTCCCCTATCTTTTCCGACGAAGTTCCAAGCTCCGTAATGGTATTAGAGACTATTCCTACGGTACGCTCTATATTTTTCATTTCCGCCGCCACATCCTGAACGGATTTTGTTCCGTATTCAACCACCTTTTCGGTTTCTGAGGCTTTGTTGGCGGAGGAGCTGGAATTTTTGGCAACCTCTACGATAGCTACGGACATCTGTTTAATGGATTCTATAATCATGGATGCCTTTTCTCTCATTTGTTGTATCGTTTTTTCGAATTCTTTTGAAGATGCGGAAAGTTCTTCCGACTGAGAGCCGAGGCGGCCGGATGTATTCATAATGCCTTTTACGTTATTGGATAGAGAATCGACTAAGCTGTTTATATTTTCCGCAAGAATGCCGATTTCGCTTTCCCTATGGACATTCAGCTTTATTTTGGAAGTCAAATCGCCTTCGGCGATATGCTTTATTTTATTAACGGCGATATTTAATGTATCCACCACGGTTTTTTTAAAATAAATTGCCCCAAATAATAGTATTATTAAAAACAGGACGGGAAAGGCCGTAAAGAGGATATTTAAAAATTTTACTTTGCCGTAATACGACGACATTGCCGCGTGATGTATATTGCCTATTTGGCTTATCATCGGATTAAGCTGGCTTTCAAAATATGCAGGGCTCATTGCGGCGCCGAGCAATAACGGGTATTTCAAAACCCTTTCGGCTATCGGATGAAAAATATAATATTTTTGGGATAGGCTTAAAAGGTTAAGCTTGGTATTTTTAGAGACAAACATATGTAAATTGGTCTTTTTAATTCCAAAAATAGAATTAGCTTTAACATTTTTAAATCCGGAGGTATAACCTTTTAAAGCAAATCCTAAATTCGTAAATTCATTTTTGGAAACATTTGCTATTTTTAATATTTTTGCATTGTAAAATTTTTCGATTTTAGATTTAGCCTTTTTAGATTTAGCCGTGTTTATTTTGAGCATTTTTTCACGGGATAGAAATATTATTTGCAAAAGATTTCCCTTGAGGTCTTTAATTGCTCCTTCGGTCTGGAAAACGGCATTCATATTTAAGGTATCCCGCTTCAAAGCGCCTGCGTAATAAATCAAAAATACATTTATCGATAAAATAAAAATGAACCCTGCTATCATGAGAAAATAGAGCTTGGATTTTAATGTTTTAAACATAAAATTAATTCTCCTTGTTCCATTTGTTTATTGTAAAATGAGCTTCGCCGGTCTAACGGACATACTAAATTAAAAGAAAATGTTATTCGATATAATTACTTAATATATTATTAATTTGAAAAAGTAAAGTAAATATTTTCGTGAAAGTAATTTAAAAATTGTTGACTTAAAATATATTAAAATGATAATATATTAATAATCATATATATTTTTATTGCATATTTTCGGATATAATTAAAAGAGTTATAATGATTTGTATAATTTGTATAAGCAGAATACGACAGTTATTAATTCGGAATAAATTATAACATTATCTGCGTTTACCGGAGTGTTTACGATGACAATTAAGATTAAAAATTCGGAAGGTTTTTTCAATTTGAATTTTATTGCCCTTAAAAAAAGGTTCAGGCTTGTTTTTTATCTTTTAATTTTATTATCCATTCCGTTATTAATGTCTGGATGCGCAAAGAAACCCTCGTTTATTCAAAAGATGCCTCAAAGAGTGCATGTCCATGCCGTTAAAACCTCGTATAAAATAATAGGCAAATATTTAAAATCCCCCGGAAATGTAGTTTCTTTAAACAATACTGTTATTTCCGCTCATATAATGGGATATATAGTATATGAAAATATACATTTAGGGCAAAGCGCCTACAGAGGGCAGCTGCTCTTAAGGTTGAGCGCTCCCGAGATTAGTTCGAAGTATTACGCCGCTAAGGCGGGATTTTTAAACGCTCAAAAGACTTACGGCAGAATGAAAAGGCTTTATAAAGAAAATTCCGTTTCAAGGCAGGCATATGATAACGCATTTATGCAATATAAGGTTGCAAAGGCCGATTTAAACGCCGCCTTAAGCTACTTAAATTATAAAAACATTTACTCCCCGATAAACGGGGTTATAACTCAAAAAAAGGTTTTTTTGGGAGACCTTGCCTCTCCGGGGCAGATACTCTTGATGATACAAGCCGTAAATAGATTAGAATTCAAAACGGATGTCAATGTTAAATATTACGGTATTATTACGGCAAACGAAAGGGTTAAATTAGATATTAATTCTGTTAATAAAACAGTCGGCGGGACGGTAATATCCGTCGTCAAATCCGCCAATCCTTATTCCCATTCCGTTGTGGTAAGGATTAAGATTAACCGGCCGGAAAAGCATGACATGCTTCCCGGCATGTACGGCGTCGCAAGATTTAAGATCGGCAAAAGAAAAGCCATGATTATTCCGAAAGCGGCCGTGTCGAAAAGGCTCGGGATCTGGGGCGTATATATTGCAAATAACGAGGGGGAAGTTATGTTTCAGCCTATTAAAAAAGGTCCGATTTATAAAAAAAATTATATTATAGCTTTAAACGGGCTAAGTCCCGATTTAACCGTAATCACATCGGATTTAAGCAAAATCTCCGTCGGCGGTTATGTTAATCCAGAATATTCAACGCATTAATAGACTTTAATTTGCCGATAGAAAACACAATTTACGCAAGGAGCTATAATAATTAAGATGAATAAAAACTTTAGCGCTAAGATTACCGAATTTTTTATAGAAAACAAGATAACGGTTTTATTGATTTTATTCAGTATCGGATTCGGTATTATTGCAATACTTTTTACGCCGAGGCAGTATAACCCCCAGATTATAGTTCCTGCCGCAAATGTTATCGTCAGGTTTCCGGGAGCCAGCGCCAATCAGGTTAAAAACCTTG
>JAJYQZ010000276.1 GCA_021794335.1 bacterium | reverse complement strand
CCCGGCAATGTCAGGGAATTAAAAAATGTTATCGAAAGAGCAATGGTTTTATCCGACGGCAAAGAAGAAATACCGCCGGAAGCTATTCAGCTTGAAGTTTCATATGATAATGACAGGGATGCGGTTAACGGAAAGACGCTCTTTGATAAAAATCCGACTTTAAGGGAAATAGAAGAAGAATATATCAAATACCTTTTTTCTAAAAAGTTGAGCAAATCCGAAATTGCGGGTATTATAGGGGTAAGCGAAAGAAATCTTTACAGAAAGCTTTCGATGTTAAAGCAAGGGCAGAGCCCGCATTAGCGCTTAGTTTTATAAGTAAAGCCCGTTAGGGATGAGTTGTTCCCAAAATTGCCGATAGAAATTAATAAATTGATTTTAATAGCTTAAAAACTCTGGATTCCCGCTTTCGCGGGAATGACACCCATTGGGTGAAAAATTAAAATCTTGTAAAGTCATTCCCGCGAAAGCGATATTTCCGTCCACGTTTATCAAAGCATGTCTTTGATGTGGACGGAAATGCCAGTATTAGAATTTTCTATCGGCAATTTTGGGATGTTTTTAAATATTTACTTTTTTTGTTTTATTATATTTGATATTATTATATAGATTTTTTTTATTTATTTTAATGCAGGTAGGAGGGGATAAATAAGGTGGATTTAAATTTGATTAAAAAGGTCTCTATTAAGACCAAACTGCTTTTCCTAATCACTTTCGTTTTTATTTTAATTTTATCATTTTTAACTTATTACTCTGTTTCCAGCCAGAACAAAATGTCCGTTAAAATAACGTCAAGCGATGCCGGCGTTACTGCCAAAACGATGCTTTCCAGTTTAAACGCCATGATGCTTAACGGAACTATTTCTAAGAAGTCCGATAGAAGGCAGCTTTTCGGGATATTTAAAAAAATTCAGGGCGTTAAAGATATTAAAGTTATAAGGGGCGAAGCCGTTAATAAAGAGTTCGGTCCCGGGCTTAAACAGGAAAATCCGACAACGAGGTTTGACAAAGAAATATTGGGGTCAAATAAGGAAATTATCAGTATATTCAATAAAAACGGGCACGAATATCTAAAAGTCGGCGTTCCGTTTGTCGCAAAAAAGATGGCAAGGGGTATAGACTGCCTTATGTGCCATACGGTTAAAGACGGGACGACGCTCGGCGGGGTTAAGCTTATTTATTCCATGAAAAATGCCGTAAACTCATCCGATATTTTTATGAGAAACATTATTATCGTTTCCTTTATCTTTCTTGTTCTATCGATTTTAGCCATATATGGTTTATTAAAATCTATCTTTATAAAGCCGATAAAAAATCTTTACGATAAGCTAAACGATATTGTAAGAGGAGACGGAGATTTAAGCAAGCTTATTCCTATGGACTGTTATAATAAGACAACTATTATGATGAAGAAAAGCAAGAATTGCATGCTTAAAGAAGATGAACTGGAGCCGAGATGCTGGGATAAGCAGCAAGACCGGTATGGAGATACGGGCGGGCAGATTTGCATAAAATGCGATGTTTATAAAAATTCCGTATATGATGAAATTACATCCGTCGCCAACAAATTTAATAAATTTATTATAGATATAAGAGAAATCGTAAAATCTATAACCGAAGAGGCCATGACCATTGTCGATGTAAACACATCGATAGAAACCCATGTCGATGAAATAAGCGGTAAGGCTAAAGAACAGGCTTTGCTTTCGACGCATGTGGCAGCGGCCTCGGAAGAAATGAGTCAGACGATTAAAGAGATATCCAAAAATACGCAAAATTTAAGCAGCGTCGCAAAAGAGGCTTCCGGCAGTGCAAAAGAAGGCTTTGACATAGTCGAAAGGGCGATAAACGGTATTAAAAATGTGGCCGTTCTTACGGAAGAACTTGGAAGCCTAATAAACGGGCTCGAAAAGGGTTCTTACGAGATTGGAGAAATAATCTCGGTTATCAACGATATAGCCGATCAGACAAACCTGCTGGCGCTTAACGCCGCAATAGAGGCCGCGCGCGCCGGAGAGTCAGGAAGGGGATTTGCCGTTGTGGCGGATGAGGTAAGAAAACTTGCGGAAAGAACGGTTAAGGCAACAAAAGAGATAGTATCGAAGGTTCAAACCATACAGCAAAGCACCCAAAATACAAAATCTTCGATGGATTCCACAATGAAAGAAGTCAGCTTATCGGTGGAATATGCTTCAAAGGCGGGAGAATCGCTTAATAGCATAGAAAGAAACATAGTAGGCCTGGCAGATCAGGTTAATTCCATAGCCGCGGCATCAGAGGAGCAAACGGCGGCAACAAACGAGATTTCCCAAAATATCGAAATGGTATCAAATCTTGCCGCATCAAATTCGGAGCAGTCTTCAAGCACTGCCAAAGAAGCGGCTTCCGTTTACGGGGAGCTGGAAAAGCTTATCGGGATAATAAAAAGGTTTAAGTATTAAAAATAAGTATTAAAACATAGAAAAATAATACGGGGGATATTAAATTGGAATTTAAATTTATCGGTTCTACCTTCAAAATTTTAAAAGAGAAAGAAGCAAAGCAAAAGGGAGTTCAGCGGAGTTCATTTGAGCGTATTTTTATATTCGGGGTCTTTGAAGGGGATGAGGGCAGCTTTTTAAAAAATAAAACTCTCAAAGAATTTGATTTTATATATAAAAGGTTAAAACAACTTAATTTCAAAGCAAAAAAGGGAAAGAATATAATGATTGAATCCCCTATTCTTTCATTAGTGCACGGCATAGGTAAAAAAGATAAGTTTAATTACGATTCCATAAGATATTTTGTTTCGAATTCATTAAGAATTGCCAGAACAAATCGGATTAAAGAAGCAATCTTTATAATTCCCGAATTGTCCGAAGAATATTATCTGAAAAATGGATTATTTTATATGTCGTCGGCCATTGTCGAGGGAGCATTATTAGGTTTATACGAATTTAAAAAATATAAGACAAAAGATGACGATAAAAATAATAACAAAGCGGGGGATTTTAAGCTTATCGGGGTTTATTTCGATTCGCTTAAAGCAGGTAAGAACGAAGAAGAAAATTTTAAGGAAGGAGTAAGCTTCGGAAAAATAACCTCGCAGGCTGCTAATTTTGCAAGGGATATAGTTAACGAGCCGGGAAATATCGCTACACCCGAGTATCTCGCAAATATTGCGAAAGATTTGTCCGCGCAAGAGGGCATAGAATGTGAAATATTCGACGAAAAAGAGATAGTTAAAAAGGGTATGCTTTCCTTTTACGGCGTTGCGCAGGGTTCAAAAAATCCTCCCAGATTTATCCATCTGATTTATAAGCCGAAAAATAAAACAAAAAAAATTAAACTTAAAAAGATTGCAATAGTAGGAAAGGGTATAACCTTCGATAGCGGCGGACTTTCTTTGAAACCTGCCGATTTTATGACGACTATGAAGTCGGATAAGTCGGGAGCTTGCGCCGTCTTAGGAATAATGAAATATATTTCCAAACTGGACTTGAATGCGGAGGTTCACGGCATTATAGCCGCCTGTGAAAATATGCCGGACGGCGGCGCCCAGAGGCCGGACGATATAGTTAAAGCGCTTAACGGCAAAACTATCGAAATAGAAAATACCGATGCGGAGGGTCGTTTAACGCTTGCGGATGCTTTGACCTTTGCGGAGAATCAGGGGGCGGAAGAGATAATAGACATGGCCACCCTGACAGGAGCCTGCGTTGTCGCTTTAGGCGAATATACCTCCGGGGTCATGGGAAACGACAAAGGCTTAATAGCCAGCATTATCAAGACAAGCGAGATTTCCGGCGAAAAAATGTGGGAATTGCCGTTCGATGATAATATGCAGGAAAAACTCTTAAGTCCTGTCGCCGATGTCAAAAATGTAGGAAATAAATATGGCGGAGCCATAACGGCAGGGATGTTTCTGGAGGAATTCGTTTCAGGGAAAGTCAAATGGTGCCACATAGACATAGCCGGTCCCGCCTTTACGAAAACAGGTTTTACTTATAATCCAAAGGGTGCGACGGGGGTCGGCGTCAGAACAATGTTATACTATTTAAAACAATATAACCTTAATTTTGCAATAGAAATCAATAAATAGATTTTAGCAGCTTAATAAGACTGGATTCCCGCTTTCGCGGGAATGACAACATTTGGGTTAAAAGACTGGATTCCCGCGAAGCACTGTCATTCCCGC
>JAJYQZ010000067.1 GCA_021794335.1 bacterium | reverse complement strand
GTCGGTTTCGGAGATATATGCGCCTGTTACCCTTAAAATTCTTTCCGTTAATTTCAATTTAAACGATTCTTCCGAACTCATTAATACGGATCCTTACGGGTCAGGTTATATTGCCAGAGTGGAAACGTCCGACCGTCCGGATGCATTAGGCTTAATGGATAAAAATACTTATGAATCTTTCGTGTCGTCCTCCCATGCCTAATTTTCGTTATTTTCCAAATTCCGAAACAGATGTTAAAAGGCTGTATTCCATTCTTAATGTAGAGAGCAAAAAGGAATTATTCGAGAAAATTATTGGAGACATTCCTTTAATAGACGCCAATAATTTAAAAACACTCTCCAGGGGAATGGATGAGTTATCTTTATACCGCTATTTTGAAGATATTGCCCTAAAACTTCCGGATAAAAACCGATTTTCTATCTTTGCAGGCGGAGGGGTTTATAATCATTTTGTTCCGGCGGCAATAGACAGTCTTATTTCCAGATCCGAATTTTATACTCCATACACGCCTTATCAACCGGAGGTGAGCCAGGGGACCCTTTTTGCTTTATTTGAATTTCAATCTATGGCGGCAGAGATTTTGGGAATGGATGTCGTAAACGCATCTATGTATGACGGCGCAGAAAGCCTGGCAGAGGCGGTATTAATGTCTCTCAGGCTCTATCTAAACGCAAATCCGAATCAAAGTCTCCAAAACAGGCAGCCTCAAAATAATTATTCAAAAAATGAAATAAATCCCCATTCGGATCATTTAATTTTAATTTCCGAAGGGATTAATCCGAATTATTTTTCGGTTATTAAATCATTTATAGGTGATATAAAGGCAAAAATAGAAACGGTCAAGCTCGATAGGAAAACAGGTCAAACCGATTTAAGCGATTTAAAATTAAAACTTAAAAATAATGTTTCCACGGTGGTTATTCAGCAGCCGAACTATTACGGGATTATAGAAGATTTAGGGGAATTGGAACCTTTAGTTCACAGCTTTAATCCAAGGCCGTTTTTTGTGGTTTCCTCAACGGAACCGTTTAGTTTCGGCGTCATAAATCCTCCCGGTTTTTATAATGTCGATATATTTGCAGGAGAAGGAAATTCATTCGGGAATTATATGAATTTCGGCGGTCCGCTTCTCGGGCTTTTTGGCGCAAAGAAAGATTATATCAGGCAGATGCCGGGAAGGATTGTCGGAAAGACAAAAGACGCCAAAAACAAGGATGCTTACGCATTTATTCTTGCAACAAGGGAACAGCATATAAGACGGGGCGCCGCAACCTCGAACATTTGCACCAATAACTCTTTAAATGCCGTCAGGGCGGCCATTTATCTTTCTTTATGCTCTAAAAGAGGATTTAAGGAGTTATCGCTTTTAAATCTTAAACTTGCGCATATATTATATGAAAAACTTCTAAAAACCGGGTTTTTTGAGCCGTGGTTTTCGGGCGATTTTTTTAACGAGTTTACATTAAATATCAAAAATGAAAAAATTACCGCTCTCCGGTTTATTGAAAAAATGGCGGATAAAGGGATTTTAGCAGGCATACAAGTTGCCGAAAGCGGGATTTTGGTCTCTGCAACGGAAAATAACGATATGGACGATATCGAAAGATATGCGGAAAGCGCAAAAGATATAATAAAAACGGCGGTGTAAAAGATGGTAAATTTTCCGGGAATTTCAGGTCTTTTTTTTGATGAGGATTTATTAATTCGTCAGGGCTCTAAAGGGGTTTGCGGCATAAGCATCCCTGATTGCGGGCTTAAAGATTCAGAATTAGAGAAAACGCCGGAGGATTATATAAATAAAAAATTTATAAGGAAAAAGCCGCCAAGGCTGCCGGAGGTTTCAGAACCAACCGTGGTCAGGCATTTTGTCAGACTATCGAGCTGGAATATGTGCGTAGATTCGGTTTTTTATCCGTTAGGTTCCTGTACTATGAAATATAATCCAAAGATAAACGAGTTAATAGCATCATTTGATAATATAAAAAGTTTACACCCTTTAACGCCCGTTCACCTTGTTCAGCCGGTTTTAAAAATAATACACGATTTTAATCTCATTCTTTGCGAGCTTACAGGTTTGGATGAATTTAGTTTTTCGCCCCAGGCCGGCGCCGCAGGCGAATTTACAGGATTAAAGGTTATAAAAAGATATTATGACTTAAAGGGTGAGAAAAGGGATATTATACTCATACCCGACAGCGCGCATGGAACCAATCCTGCAAGTTCCGCCCTCGCAGGCTTTACTCCGGTGGAAATTAAAACAGGTGTAAACGGTCATATCGAGGCAAAATATGTGGAAGGATACCTCTCTAAAAATGTTGCGGCGATAATGATAACAAACCCCAACACCCTTGGAATTTTTGAAAAAGATATTAAAAAGATAAGTGAAATCATGCATAAAAACGGCTCATTGGTTTATATGGACGGGGCTAATTTTAATGCCTTTATCGGTAATGTTAAGGTTTCTGATATGGGGA
Source organism: bacterium (assembly GCA_021794335.1). The sequence goes on along the minus strand of JAJYQZ010000067.1, from coordinate 1,705 downwards.
TAGATATAATCCAGCTTAATTTACATAAGACATTTTCCACTCCGCACGGGGGAGGCGGACCCGGGAGCGGAGCCGTTGGAGTCGCGGGTTTTCTGAAGGATTATCTGCCGGTACCCTATGTGAGTTTTAATAGCGGTAATTATAATTTAAGCGAAGACAAAAAACATACCATCGGGAGAATCGCTCCATTTTTATGTAATTTCGGCGTCCTTTTAAAGGCTTACGCTTATATTCTTTCCCTTGGAAATGATAATATTTCGGCGGTCAGCGAAATTGCCGTCCTTAATGCAAATTATATCAAAAAAAGACTTGGCAAGATATTGAACGGCGCAGATCCCTTTGAAGATAGATTATGTATGCACGAATGCGTTTTTACCGATAAGGCGATAGAGGATAATGGAATATCAACCCTTGAACTTGCAAAGCTTTTAATAGATTACGGTTTTCATCCTCCAACGGTTTACTTTCCGAAAAATATACACGGCGCCATCATGATAGAACCGACGGAGACCGAGTCTATAAAGACAATGGATAAATTTTTAAAGGCGATAGAAAAAATAGGGTTTAAAACTAAAAAGTCTGCCGCACTTAAATCTCCCCGTAAAACAAAGGTTAAAAGGGTTAACGAGGTGCTGGCAAATAAACACCCGGTATTTAAATATTAATAGTTCATATCTTGTGGTTGAATTAATAGATTAATATGCTAAAATATTAATATTAAACAAAAATAGGGAGGGGTATAGCCATGAACTTTAAAGAGGTTAATTTCGAAGCCGCCGACGGCGGAAATATTTACGGTTCTTTATTCGGTTCGTATCCCGATATTGTTATACTGGCGCATGGCAAGGTTTTTAACAAAGAAAGTTATTATGACCTGTGCGAGGCTCTTCTAAAAAATAAAATATCATCTTTAGCCTTTGATTTTAGGGGTTACGGAAATTCAAAACAGGGGAGGGGATCTCCTTTTGCGTACGGAGAGGATGTTATAGGATCTATTAATTTTGCTAAGAGCTTGGATTTTGTAAAAAACATAACGCTCTTGGGCTCCAGTATGGGCGGCGCCGCCGTTTTAAACGCATCGAAACTTTTTAAACCGTCGGAAATAAAATCCGTTATTGCCTTATCCCCCGTCTATGTCGATGGCATCGATTTTATCGATGTCCCCGTTCACTATTTAGGCTCGGAAGGGGAACAGTTTGCGGAAGGCATTAAAAAAATGTATGCCCAGACCAAGTCTCCAAAAACCATCCGCTTTTTTAACGGCAGCGCCCATGCCCAAAATATTTTCGCTACGGAATCAAAAGACGAGATTATTTCATTAATAGTTTCTTACATTAAAGAAGAAAAGGCTTAAGTAATATGCCTGCTATTTTCTTCGTTTTTCTCGTTATACTTCTTCAAAGAGCCAATACGAATATGATTCAATCCATAAATCCGCTCTTTGTTAAGTACATCCTCGATGTAAATCTTGTTTACATCGGCGTTACAACAGCTACTTACGCTATCAGCACTCTTTTGGTCAGATATCTTTTAAGTATCAGAGTAAAACCGCAATTAATTTCCAGATTTATTATAGCCGGGCTAATTTTATTTAGTTTTGCAATTTTTGGATATTTTATTTCGACATCCTTTCCCGAATTTTTAATTTTCGTAATTTTATCGGGTTTTGCAACAGCCATTATTATGCCGTTTCTGTTATCCCTTG
>JAJYQZ010000033.1 GCA_021794335.1 bacterium | reverse complement strand
AATATTTATCGGGATGTGGCGCAGTTGGTAGCGCACCTGCTTTGGGAGCAGGGGGTCGCACGTTCAAATCGTGTCATCCCGACCATTAAAAACCCGCAATATATTTTTAACATACGGACAGATTAAAATCGGGACGTGGCGCAGCTCGGTAGCGCACCTGCATGGGGTGCAGGGGGTCGCAGGTTCAAATCCTGTCGTCCCGACCATTTAAAACCGCAGTATTTAAGCCTTTCAAGCAATATCCTACCTTGACATAATTTCTTAATTTTGATAGAATTTAATCAATTTTAACGAATTTTGCATACAAAAACGCATACAGTTTTTAGGTAAATTAATATGAGAATTTACAAGCGCGGACAGGTTTACTGGTGCGAGTTCAGGCTTGACAATAAACATTATCAGTATTCCTGCAAGACGAAAGATAAAAGCATAGCTCAAGAAATATCAGCGGCTATTTATGCAGATACGATACGGGACAGGTTTAACATACCGATTAAAAATGCGGGCAAATATATCTTTCGTGATATTTTCAAAGAATATATCGAAAATCAAAACGTTTCTATGAAGACTAAAGAAATAAGAACTACCGCCGCTAATCATTTCTTGCCGGTATTTAATAATTCGGATATTAAAAATATTTCCGCCGCCGATTTAGAAAAATATCAGCTTATAAGAAAACTTGAAGTATTATCTATGCCAAAAAATACAGGCAAAAGAGAGCAGGATATAAGTTTCAGATTAATTAATATCGAAATTGCTACATTATATAATTTTTTTGTTTTTTGCATTAAAAAGGGCTATCTCGATAAGAACCCCTGCACCGGCATTAAAAAATTAAACGAATTATCCCGCCTGAAAACTTTATCCGACTCCGATATCGAGAAGCTTATCGCCGGAGCGACTAACAAGCTAACAAGGGATTTAATCAGGTTCTTAATTCTAACCGGCTGCCGCAAGGGCGAAGCCTTAAATCTTAAATTGGACGACGTGGATTTACAGAACGACGTTATCGCTATAAAGGGGACTAAAATGAAATACGACAGATATATTCCCATTTCAAAGCCCTTAAAAGAGCTTTTAAGCGGGATTAATAAAATAGACGGTTGTGAGTTTCTATTCAGCGATAACGGGCGCAAGTTAGGCGATTTCAAGCGTTCCTTTCATACCGCCTGCAAAAATGCCGGATTAAAGGATTTAAGAATCCATGATTTGCGCCATGTATTTGCAAGTAAAATGGTTATGAACGGGACAAGCCTTTATATTACCGGCGAACTCTTGGGGCATAGGACGACCCAGATGACGAAAAGGTATAGCCATTTAGTACCGGAGACTTTAAGAAAGGCGGTTAACGATGTATGGGGAAAATAATAATAGAAACGGTTAATGTTTTCATACCTGCCCTGCCTGTTTCTAAACCTCAGAACGCAAATGTGTAGGGAATTTTTGTCTACAGTAAACATTCATAAAATTTTATAACAAAATAAGGGGTTATTAAAACTATGGTTCTTTTTATTAATTGTTTTAATCCGGCAAATATGACAGTTTTCTTATTTTGGGTATGGTTTTAAACATCAAGGAATATTAAAAAGTTCTAAAAAAACGAAGGAAAGCTTTATAAACCTTTTCCTTTTGTAAGTTTTGTAATGTCGGATATAATTACGGGCAAAACAATTAATACGATAAATAGCTGCATAACAAGACCGGAAATTATGGCAACGGCAAGCGGCTGAAGCATAGCCGAACCGTTGCCGATATTAAAAGCTATAGGAGAAAGCGCTAAAATAGCTATGAGGGTTGACATCATTATGGGTCTTAAACGGTTTTTACCGGAACTTATTAAAGAATATAATGTATTTTTATTTTCTATCATTTCGAAATATTCCGAAAAATAAAAAATTGCCATCTCGGCATTTATGCCTACAGTTATTATTATACCCATAATAGATATGATATTTAACTGGGTATGGGTTATAAACAGGCCTATTAAATCTGCAAACAAACCGAGCAACGAACTGAATAAGATTCCAATAGATATGAAAAATTTTTCATACAGAAATAAAAGCATTATAAAAACAAGAATTATTGCCGCCGCCAATGCTAATGCAAGATATAAAAAGGCTTTTTGCTGCTGCTTAAATATTCCGCCAAAACTGTAATACACGTCTTTACGATGGAGAATACCGGAATATTTAATTTTAGCTTTCACGCTTCTTATCGCTTTACCGAGATTAGCGCCCTTTATTCTTGCAGTAACGGCTATCATACGTTTAAGATTTTCATGAACTATCTCAGGCTCTCCTTTTATAACGGAAATTTTGGCAATTCTTTTTAAAGGAAAGATATTACCGTTATTTGAATGTATCGGAATACTTTCTATATCGGCAATATCCGTTCTGAAAGAAATAGGAGTCCAAACCCTTACGCCGACTATTTTTGGACTTTTAATTATATCGGTGGCAACGGTTCCGTATAAATAACTCGACAACTCATTCGTGGCTTCCAGCGGCGTTATCCCTTCCAATGCGGCTTTAATACGGTCAATTTTAACATTTATGCCTTGACCCGAATATACTAATCCGCTTTTAACCTCGATAATCCCAGGGATTTTACTTATAATATCGGCAACTTTTGGCGCAAGATGATATAAAAGTTTCCCGTTATCAGAGTAGATTTTTATTTCTATCGGTTGGGGCGTGCCTATCAAATCTCCTATCATATCTTCGATTAGTTGCAGCATCTCTATGCGTATTCCCGGAACTTCGGCTTGAATTTTTTCCCTGATGCTATTCATTATCTCTTTTATGGGAGGCCTCGGGAACGGTTTTAATCTTATAAAAAAGTCCCCCGTATTTGGTTCCGTTAATCCGCCGCCGAGCTGTAATCCTGTTCTTCTAGTATATGTTTCTACAAACCGGTCTTTCCGAATAATATTTTGCACTTGCGTTAAGATTCTGTTTGTTTCCGTCAAAGATGTTCCGGGCGGCGTATGATAATCCAGAATAAAGCCACCCTCGTCCATTGAAGGCATAAAGCCGCTGCTTAAATGCCGATAACTTAAAAACCCTGCAACCATAAGTAAAATTATGGAGGCATAAACAAATATCGTCCTTTTAAAAGAAAAATACATGATGCTTCCGTAAATTTTATATAAATTTCTCATTAAAAATCCCGTTTTTTTATCGGCATCTTTTTCGGTTAGAAGTCTCGCCGCAATTATTGGAACCGCAAGCCATGTAATTAAAAAAGAACTTATTAGACTGATGGCTATTGTGAACGAAAGGGATTTGAAAAATGCCCCGGTTATGCCGGAAATAAAAACAAACGGCAGAAAGATAATTGTGGTTGAGAGAGAGGAGCCCAAAAGAGGTTTTAAAAAATTCCCGGAAGCTGATTTTACATTTTCTATTATAGATTTAGTTTTTTGCGTCTCGATATATCGCATAATATTTTCTATCATTACGATTATATCGTCTATAACAAGACCAACCGCCGCAGCGATACCTCCAAGGGTCATTATATTAAAACCCATATGAAAAACATATAAAAGTAAGATAGCGGAAAGCAGGACGGAAGGCAGTAATGCCATTATGATTAAAATCACCTTGATATTTCTTAAAAAAATTATCGTAACCAGCATGGCTAAAATAATACCTATTATTATTGCATCACGCAAACTATCGGTAGAAGCTACTATAAGTTTGCTCTGGTCGTACCATTTTGCAATTTTTATATCGTTTGGCATTTTCTTTTTGAATTCATGTATCTTTTTTTCTATGTCCTTATTTATTGTTATAGTATTGGCATCGGGCTCCTGTATTACCTGTAATAAAACCGCTTTTTTCCCGTCGGCAGTTACATTAGTCCATTGAGGAACTATGCTTTTTGTTACTGTTGCAACATCCTCAAGCAAGACTGCACCGTTTTTACCCGTTTTAATGATGGTGTGTTCTATAGAGTTTACGTTATGCAGTCTGGTATCCGATGTTATAAGATTTAACTTATAATTATAGTCAAGTTTGCCCACGGATTTAATAACGTTGGTATCGGATAACGCCTTTATCACATCCTTTATCGCGAGGTTATATGTAAATAGTTTCCACGGATTTACAATGACATGGTATTCCGCCCGTTCTCCTCCCGCAACCTGTATATCGGATACCCCTTTTACGCTTAAAAGCAATGGTTTAAGCCTATATAGGGCGATATTCCTTAGCTGTACCAAAGATTCTTTATTGGATGTGAAGCTATATGCCAATACGGGATAAATGGCAGGATACATGCGTATTGCATTAAACGTGGTACCTTTGGGAAGGTTCGGCAATACCTTGTTCATAGCCGATTCCACTTTAAGAAGTTCGACATTCATATTACGGCCCCATCCAAAATCCAAAACAATATCCGTGCTTCCCTGGCTTGTGGCAGAACGAATATTTTTTACGCCGGGTATTGTTCTGAGTATCTCTTCGACCGGCCTTGTTATTATTACGGACATTGTGCCGGCAGGGCGATCAACCGAGTTTATGCTAACCCGTATTCTTGGAAAATTTACGTTTGGAAATAGGGCTACCGGCGACATAAACATTCCGAATAAGCCGCCTATACATAGCATAATTAATATAAATATTATAGCTTTTTGTTTTTTAAATATAATTTCTATCAAATTCATTTATTTTCCTTTATTATTACCTTCATTCCGGGTTTTAATTCATAGTTTCCAATGCTTACCGCCAAATCTCCTTTTTTGACGTTTCCTTTTATCAAGTCATACCTGTCTGTTTTTAACAAAACACGCACATAATGTTTATTAGCAATGTTATTTTTAATTATGTATATAAAATATTTTCCATGTTTCCGTAAAACTGCATGTTCCGGAACCAGTATGCCCTTTTTCCCGTTTGTATATATCGTTGCTTTCACAAAATTGCCTAATAACAGCGGTATTTTTGTATTAACAGGCTCGATATAAACATCAACTAAGTGCGTATCGATGTTAGTTATGCCTGCTATTTTAATTATTTTTCCTAATATCTGCTTTTTACCGTTCCCGATAATCGAGATATGCGTGATAAGACCTGGATGAATATATTTCAGCCTTTCCGTTTCTATTCCGCATCTTATAATTAATCCGTGTTTATTTATTATCTGGATAATAGGATTCTGAGCAGGCACGCTACTGCCTTTTATATAAAATATTTTATTTATGACTCCGTTTATTGGAGAGAAAACACCGGACGTTAGCGATTTTTTAAGGATAGAATATTGTATCAGGGCATTGCGATAAGCATTTTCGGCGCTTGATAGGTCTTGTTTTGTGGATATTTTAACATCGTAGCGCTGTTTTACAAAATAAAGATTCCTTTTTGCTGTTTCCAATGAATTTTTAGCCTGTTGTAGCCGCATTTTTGCGAATTTAGTCGGAGATATATTAAGAAGCAACTGGCCTTTGCTAACATTTTGGCCAGTAACGACATATATATTATTAATAACAGAATCAAAACTTAAAATTGTATTTTTGATTCCGTTTGTATCTGCTATAATTTTGCCGTATATAACAATTTTTTTCTTTAGTTTGCCGTACGCGGCTTTTGTAACCGTAACGGGCGCTACCAACGAGGACTTTTGATTATTATTTGAATTTTTATGAAAAAATTCTTTAAAAACAAAATAGCCCGCTATTATAATTATAATAATTAAAAATGTTATAATGACCTTTCTTCTCATCATTGTCCTTTTTCAGATTTAATAATGGTCGTTCCCGAAGCTATTTCAAGCGATACAACCGAATTATAGAAATTTTTTTCTAAGTTTAAAAGTTTTATCCGTTCATTCAGTAAATTATTTTTTACGGCATATAATTCAAATATTCCTATTTCTCTCTGTTTGAATTTTTTTTTATATAATTTAAGCACACTTTCTAAATTTTTTATCTGTTTATCGGTTAAAGCAATCTGGCGTTTAATGGCATTTATATCATATAATATTACGCCGATATCCATTCTTGCGGTCTGAAGCCTGTTTATATAGTCGTCGAACATCTGTTTTCTCGTAGCCGTTTCTTTTGCGATGCCGGCTTGATTTCTATCAAATAAAGGTATTGCTATGTTTATGCCGAAGCCCATAGCTTGAATGTTAGCATTATCCCTGCTAAACGGAGTGGATATAGACATCTTCGGGAATTGGGATAGAATAGCCGCCCTTAATCGTTCTTCCTGTGCTTTATACGCAATTTTAAACGCTTCTAAATCCAACCTGTATTTTATATCTTTATTTAAAATATTTTTTGAAGGAAGTTTTATCTTAAATTTGATATTATTTATATTTAGTTTATAAGAAGGGGACAATCCTAAAAGAATTTTCAGGCCGGCCTTAAGGTTTTTTATATTTTTATTCATATTTATAGAGCTAAATTCGTCCTTCTGAAGATTCGCTCTTGCCAGATTAAGCTCCGTTACGGTGGATAGCCCTTTGTTATATAATAATTTTATAATTTTATAACTCTTTTTATAACTATATAATTTCTCGTTGTAATTTTTTACGGCATTCTGCAGAAATAAGAGCTTTACGGCGTCCAATTTTGTTTGCTCCGCCGTCTGCCATTCTTTATAGGCTATTTCCAAGCGTGTTGCTTCAGCTTTAAGCGTAGCGCTTTTAATATTGGCATTTCTGTTAAAAAGAAAACTTATATCTAAGGATGGAATAATATCATAAGGATCGTAAGCGCCTGCAATATTTCCCATGATGGGCCGGGCCGCATCAAGCGACAGATTAGGATTTGGAATAGCGCGCTCTTTTAATATCTGCGCGTTTGCTATCCCCGCGGAATCTCTGTAAACTTTCAATGCTTTGTTATTCAATACCGCTATTTTTGCAAGTTCGTCCAGATTGAGAGGTTTATGAAAAGCTACTTTATAATATAATGCAGGGTCTTTTTTAAGGCTATCTAACGAAAAGGCTTTATTCAAATTCTTTTTATTTAAAGGCATAGGCGAATACGAGGCGCAACCGGCGAGCAATAAAATAAACATAAAGCTTATATATCTTGATTTTCTTAATATCTTAAAATAATTTATTTTTTTAATAAAATTCATAATAAGCATCCCGCCTAACGGTTGCAAAAGTAAAAGTAGTTTCGCCGGAGGACGGCAAAACTAAATATCCTTAAAATAATTTAATTTTTTTGGCAAGCCGCATCTGTATGCCTATTAAAAAATTATTAACTTGCATCAACGGTTTTCTCGATATATAAACAATTCCTATTGAAAACAAAGAAACAATAAAAGAGCCTAATATGTCAAAGGGAAAATGAACTCCGACATATACGCGGGCGAAGCCTATAATAAAAGCAAAAATAAGGCATATTATTCCCAACAGCCCTTTTTTACCGAATATTATAAAACTAAACGCCATGGAAAAAGCAAGCGTTGCATGATCGCTCGGAAACGACGAATCGTTGGCGTGATAAATTAGTTGGTATCCCAAGCCCACGGCAAAAGGTCTTGGGTGGAAATAAAACGGACCGATTGCGAAATTAATGAAGAGTCCGGTTATAGAAACATAAAAAGCATATAAAGACTCGTTCTTCTTCCCCGAAAGATAAATAACTACTAATAATGCGGCAAGTATAAAAGGAGAATAAAGCGCTATAAAGATGTTAAGGTAATTTAAAAAACCGTTGTTTAAAGACAAATTGTTTATCGATAAAAAGAGGCTTTTATTTAAAGAACTTATATGATAAATTTTCATTCCGCAACTCGTCGGTTATCTTTGAGTTTCTGATAATTATTCGATATATGATGCGATTTGATCATATTCGACTTCTTATGATTAAATTTTATTATAATGGAAAGAAGATTACAGGAAGATTAACGCATGTCAATTATCCAAAATTTTGCCCAAAATAAATAAAAATTACGATATTCAAGCCGTTTGCATATATTCTAAGAACCTTAAAACAGCAATAGAAAGAACCAATAATAAGACCTGCAAACCGCTTCTGGTTTAATTATTGGAGATGATATATAATGTTAACGGCAGGTGTTATTCATAAAAAAAGAGAAAATGCGCATATTAATTATTGAAGACGAAAAATCTTTAGCCGACGTAATAAAGAAAGGCTTGGAGGAAGAGGGGTATGCCGTGGATGTTGCGTATAACGGCGAAGACGGACTCTTTATGGCGGAAAATGAGCCGTCCGATCTCGCGATACTTGATATTATGCTGCCTATTATCGACGGGATAACAATTCTTAAAAGAATTCGTAAGAAAGGTATAAAAACCCCTGTCATTATGCTTACGGCAAGGGATGCATTAATGGATAAGGTATCCGGACTTGACAGCGGCGCGGATGATTATCTGACGAAACCTTTCTCTTTTGAAGAGCTTCTGGCGCGAATAAGGGCATTAATCAGGCGGGGTTCCGGGGTTAAATCCTCCGTTATCGAGACGGAAGGGGGTCTTGTTATTGATATGGCCACTCATGAAGTAAAAAGAGAGGCTAAGAATATTATGCTTTCCTCAAAGGAATACGCGCTTCTTGAGTATATGGCAATAAACAGGAACAAGGTTTTAAGCAGGACGCTCCTGATAGAACATCTTTATAATCAGGATTTTGACCTTGATAGCAATATCATAGATGTCTTTATTAATCGTATCAGGAACAAGATAGATAAAGGTTTTAATATAAGGCTCATCCATACCATTCGCGGAGACGGATATATACTGAAGGGATAAGATGTTTTCTTCCATTAAGGCAAAAATCATCATATTTTATATGGGTACCCTGTTTGTGATTTTATCGGCATTAGGGGTATTCCTCTATTTCAGCCTCGGAAAAATTGTCTATAATTCCATTGATTTCAGCCTTTTGTCGAGGGCAAAGTCGTTGGCAACATTGGTCAATATTGAGAATAATAAAACAGAATTTAACTTTTCCGATGAGGTTATATGGAAGTATAACTCACCCCGATCAAAAAGCTTTTTTCAAATACGCCGCTTAAATGGAAACACTTTAGAGAAGTCGGCATCATTAGGAATTTCGGAACTTCCATTCTCCGCAAAGAAAAATCAAACAAATTTCAGAACAATTATTTTAGATGGTGAACCTGCAAGGCTCATAAATTTTTATGTCTCGGGTATCAATAGGCATAATAATAAAGAAAAGGGCTCTATAGCAAATAACAAAGGACATGCTCTAGTTATACAGTGTGCCGAGAATATAGAGGATAAAATAGACCTCCTTCAAAGTTATGGCATTATTCTTTTCCTTTCTATTCTTTTTACCATGGGCATTTCTGCATCAGGAGGTTTTTTAATAGCAAAAAAGGCGCTCACTCCTTTAAAGAAGATTTCAGAAACTATAGATAGAATTTCTGAATCAAACCTCACGGAGAGGATAGAACATGAAACCATTCCCGATGAACTAAGTGATATGGCATATTCCTTCAACCACACTTTTGACCGTTTGGAAAGGTCATTTAACCGCCAGAATCAATTTATAGCGGACGCATCCCATGAACTTAGGACACCGTTGTCGGTCATCTTGAGCCAGAGTGAAATCGCCCTTAGAAAGGAAAGAAGTCCCGAAGAATACAGAAGCGCCCTCGATGCCGTTATGGGTGCTGCGGGAATGATGTCGGAAATAGTCGGTAAACTTCTTGCCTTGACCCGATTAAGCGAAGATAAAATGAATCTTAGGTTTGAAAATATAGATTTGCATAAAATTATCAGCGAGTCAATAAAGCTATTAAACTCTCTTGCCGAACAGAAGGGCATCGTCGTAAATATATCGGCAGATGAACACTGTAGAACGACCGGTGATCGCGCGGCATTGTTAGCATTATTTGTCAATCTTTTGGAAAATTCAATTAAATATAATGTTCCTCAGGGAAAAATAGATATTTTCATCAAAAAAGAGACAGATTTTATTGTGACTGAAATAAGGGATACAGGGATCGGCATACCTGAAGGCGATATCGACAAAGTTTTTGACCGTTTTTACAGGGTCGACAAATCCCGCTCGAAAGAGAGAGGCGGTACGGGATTAGGATTGAGCATCTGCAAAGAAATAACAAAACTGCATAGCGGTAAGACGGAGATAAAAAGCATTGTCGGGGAGGGAACCATCGTGTCTGTCTATCTGAAAAAGGAAGGGAATGAAAAGACTGTTAAATGAGCCCGTTTAAAATTAGAAGACGATTATTTAAAAATACTTGATAATTTTTTTAACATTAACATATTTTCCAATATAGTTGATCAAAAGTTTTGGGGATTTAAACATAGGGAACGATGCCAAAAATCCTAATTTGACAATAGATTCTAATTTTTCAATGACATTTTTCTTATATTTAATACAAATAACAAACATATTTCTAAAATAATTAACAAAAAGGGCGGATATAATTAGAAATTAGAAAATTATATCCGCCCGTCAGTTTTTAGGTAAAATAATAGCTACGCAAAAAGTTCAGGTTCTTATTTTATTTTTCTGCCGCCTTTAGATTCTTTTTAATGATTCTTGTATTCGGTGAGTTTTTTGGGAGCACTGACAGAGCTTCTTTGAAGTCTCTTACTGCCGCAGGTTTATTGCCGGTTTTAAACTCTGATATGCCAAGAAGGTTAAGTATAGAAGGATTTGCAGGATTCAGGTTAAGAGCCTCTTTGAAATCATGGGTTGCCTTGCGGAACTTATTACCCCTAAAGTTCTCTATTCCCTTGCGCATTATCGCTAAAGTTTTTTTCTGCGTTTTATTTAACGGCTTTGGGGCTACCTGAGGTGCTGCGGAAGAATTATTTGGAGCGGACGAATTGGGCACTCCCGGAGTGCCCGGCGGCGTTACGGCAAATGCGCCTCGTACAAAAGTAACGGACAGGAAAGCTCCTGTAATTACAATTAAAGATAAATGCATTAAAGATAATAACATCTGGTTTTTCATAAATTGCCTCCTACGTTTTTGTTAGTTAAGTTTATTGATTTTACCGATGCCGAAGAATTATAGTAAGAAATATAATTTACTATCAAGCGGCGTTTAAAAAAAGCATATCATGGCCGCCTTCCGTACGTGTATAAATGTTTTTATCCATAAGTTCCGATATGGCTAATTGAACGACATGCGATACGGCTTCTATCATCTTTGTTTTTGAAATGTCATATCTTTGTTTAACTTTTTGAATTTCCTCGTAAAATGCTATATAATAAATATGGCATTTAAATGTTTTGCCGTCGATAATTTTAGGCTTAAACGATAAAATGTATCTTTTTATCCTTTTCTTTAACCCAATCATAATATTGTCGATATTCATTTTATTTCTCCTTTTTTAATTAAGATGCAATAAATATGCCGGAATTTACGGAACTTGTTTTTTTAGTTCTTCGGGTATGCGGTTTGTTTTATTCTGCGCATTTGAAAGGCTTATATATAATAATACGGCGATATGTTTATAATATCTATTATAAAATTTGTCATTTTGACATTATCAAAATGACAAATAAATATACATATCATGCCGTGAAATTTTATATCGTTAGATTAAATTAATTTTAATTTTTTCTCTAAACCTTATTCTAAAAAATATTCCCATTTTTGAATTAATTTTTTGTTAATCCTTTTTTGGTCTATATTTTAATCCGATGTATTTTTACCGCATGTTTTTAATCGAAACGGGGCTAAGTTAGGCGATTTCAAGCGTTCCTTTCATACCGCCTGCAAAAATGCCGGATTAAAGGATTTAAGAATCCATGATTTGCGCCATGTATTTGCAAGTAAAATGGTTATGAACGGGACAAGCCTTTATATTACCGGCGAACTCTTGGGGCATAGGACGACCCAGATGACGAAAAGGTATAGCCATTTAGTACCGGAGACTTTAAGAAAGGCGGTTAACGATGTATGGGGAAAATAATAATTTAGCATATTTAATGCAATATTGCAGTAAATATGCTAAATTGCATTCGGCGGGAGATATAAACAGAAAGGCGGGGGCTTGGAGTTTTTTATTTTTTATTTATGGGCGGCTGCGACGCCCATTGTAACGAGCCGCAGGATAAACAAAAAAGCAATACCGCCGAAGCGGGCGGCTTTCGTGAAAGACGCAGAAGCGAAGGCGGGGCAAAAAAGGTTAATGGTTTTATACCTGCATTTGATTTAACGGGGCTTAAATCGCATTCTACGAAGTCGTTTTTTTATTTTAAAGGTTGAAAGTGGCTTAACAGGTCTTTTTTAATGATTAAAATGAGTTTGGAGTCAAAATAAAATTATTTTTATATGCGGTATTAAATTTCTAAATCGGGATTAGGGTTTCTTTTTAATATTTATTTTTTCGTTAATAAATGTCTTTACCTTTTCGGCAATTGATATGGCTGTTTTTTCATCTTCTAATGTTATGGTTTTAGAGAGAAATGGATATCTTGAATTTACGGCGTAGTTAGATAAAATTTCAGGATTGATTTTAAAAAGGTTATTGAAACTTGGATCTATTTTTTCGCAATCGTTAATTAATTTTCCAATATTATGAATTTTATTTTTATTAGCTTCGTTAATTTCAATGTCGTTGAACACTAAGTATGCTTTAAGATATTTCTCTACTCCCTGCTGCATGAGAAAACATACTGTAGTTTTAAATTCATCGGGATTATTTTTAAAAAGCTGTTTTCCCGCATTTAAACTCTCGTCGGCATATTTAATCCACTCATTAACGGTTTCCTCGTTCATACGGCCTCTCCATATTTAAGAGCGTAGTAAGTGATATTTCCGACGTTATTATTTTTTTTAAGTTCGCCTGAAGAAGTTATTATTATATCGTTATCTATATTTAATTTATTCATTCTTCTATTTAAGGCTACAAATAATTTATTTTCAACATCATGAGGTATATTTTGCTTTAATATAATAAATAAATCGTAATCGCTGTCTTCCTTATAATCCCCTCTTACTCTGGAACCGAATAAAATTATCCTGTCAACCTGATAGCCGGCTTTTTCAACTTCTTCCGTAATAATTTTTTTTGCAATATCAACGTTTTTATCTGCTATCTTTTCCATAAAACTATTATATCATATTTTTAATTTACGAAATATTCGTTTAAGTTTAAGTCCTGTGTGCGCTTTTTTTGTAATAAGACCACCATAACCGGCATAAAAATTCTATAGCAATAGAAAAAGGTACCAGATGCGTATTCCGTTTTAACTGGACGGCTTTTTCGTTTTTAACTGGACAGGTTAGAAATATAATTTTAAAATATAAATTAAAGCTTTAGGAAATTACAATGTCTAAATACGAAATAATAATATACTGGAGCGAAGAAGACGGCAGTTTTATCGCCGAGGTTCCCGAACTGCACGGATGCATGACTTAATACAATGGTGCCTCCAGCAGGATTAGAACCTGCGACCCAGTGATTAACAGGCTAATTTAAGTAAAATTAACAAACCGACTTTCCGCCTGTTTTTGCAGATAAAAAAGGTTTTACCGCTTTCCGGCAATTCCGCATAATACCGCCGATTTTGCCGTTTTTTTGCGTGGAGCGTTGCAAAATCGTTGCAGTGCGATTAATTAACGCAAGGTTGATTACTTTTCGCTTTTTGAAAATTGCGGAGCTTTCTGATTTGCCTTTTATCCGTCGATATTACCCTTTATGTAAACTTTTATAAAGTTATGTATCGAACCTACTGATATTTTAGTTTTATGGTCTTTCGTAAATTCTTTTTTTATCCGGCGGATAGAATAATCCTTTTTAACCATTTCAGAAATTTCAGTCTTGTATATAAAAAGCTTTCTAAATTTACGATTCCGGTTATCCGCCATTTTCTTTTGAATGTCTGCAGTAGTTTTCATTTTTATTACCCCCTCCATTATTTATTTTAAATAGGTTAAAGTAATATCCGGTCTATGGTGTCCCATTTCTTCGCTTGTAAGTCGCAAGGCTTCTTTGCTGTCAATGCCTGAACTAACTTTATCGATAAATGAATTTTGAGCGAATGTATAACGGAGCGAATGCGTTCCCTCGTATTTTATATTGTTCTCTGCAATAGCTTCTTTTAAAGCCTTTTCGTAACTACTGCGGGATATTGAAAAAGAACCGTTATTTACGATATAGCTGGCAATTTTCTCATACATCTCCTTATCAATTAAAGCTTCTCTCATATACCCGCCCTTGCCCTGAATTATAATTGCATTTCCAACTTGCCAGCTCTTAATTCTGATAGATTCCGATTCCCGCAAGCCCGCCTTTAACTGTAATGTTGCGGCGATTTGGGCTTTCTTGTCCTTGATTGAATTAATGATTTTTTCGGCAACTTTATTATCTAAAGCCCTGTTTGTATGAACCGCTTTTTCAGCAGAAGGGCGGAGTTCTTTTTTTATTGCTATAAGCTCTTTTTTATCGGCGAATTTACTTTCAATGCCGTTCTTTTCAAACTGTAATTTCTCGATAGCAAGGCTTAACTTCTGCGCTTGAGATACGATATTGCTAACCGTTCTTTTGCTGATACCCTTGCTATTTCGTCCGCCGTGTTCGATCTTATCGGCAAGATAAGCTCTAAATGTCTTGCCTGTTAAAGTATCTACTCGAATTGCGGAGTTTTGAAAATTATTTTTTTTGGCGAATGTCGTTAAATCCTTTACGAACCGCTCAAAATTATTTTTAGAGCCGAAACTATGAACCTTATCTGAATAATTTCTGTTATTTTCCGAACGTAAACCGGTTTTGTTCCTATATACTGATTTACTTGTTCCGATACCGTCGGTTATATCCATCACGTCGTTTATAGTTATTTTCTGCATAATTTACTCCTTTTTTAAAAGTTAAAAAAATGATAAAGCTGTCGCATAGACGTTTATTTGCTACGCCGGCGCAGTAAGTTTGTTTGGTTCTAACTTACAAAAAGAACGATAAGAACTACGGTTTGATTTTTTCCGGGTTGAACCGTCCCGGTGATAACTAATTTTTGCCTATATCGTCTTACGCAAGTTTTTAAAAAAAGTTTATCCTTAAAAATAAACTTTTGGCGGCGATTTATTCAGGCTGAGTGGGCTAAATTAGAAAACCCTATATTATATATAATCCGCTTAAAGCGGCTCGATTTTCCCGAATGTTTACGGGCGTATTTAGGATTGAATTTTAATTGATTTTGAACGGCTGTTGCCCTGTCATTTGTTTTATGAACAAATGCCATGGCTTACGGCAATTTTTGGTATTTTTTAAAACCGATTTTGAACGGTTATAAAAAATATTTTTAATGGTAGTTTTCGTCTTACTTCGTTTGCGCTCTTTTTGCCGTAGGCAAAAAGAGCGCAAACTACGGCGACGAAAACATTAAAGAAGTTTCGTAGATTATTTCCAAAAGTTGCTTATGAGAGATTATTAGAAACTTCGAAGACTGCGGATTGGTTAAACAACATTTTTAGGTAAAACAAAATATTATTCAACTTTTGTTAAAATAAGATTAATACAATAAGATTGAAATTTTTTGGATAAATTAATGAATAAATAGGCAGGGATTGCCTTATAAGATATGATGTAATTTGTTAAAATAGTATATTTTAACAAATGTTGAGATGAACTTAAAGTCCATTGCTCCGATACTACGCAGAGTTAAAATTGTCCGGCATAGAGCTGATTATCCGTTAAGATAACGTTTAAATAACTCAGAATTTAAACGGCATAGCCGGAAGTCGATTTAGAATCGAGAAATAAATTAATGTTTTTATTATATCATAAACTTAAATAGGATGTCAAGTATTTTTTAAAAATGTTTTTAAAAAAAATACTTTATAAAGATAACTGCTTTAAGGGGGTTCGCTTTGGCGACAAAGCTACCCCCTTAGACCCCCAAGAAATCGGGAATAGGATAGAAACCCACAGGCTCGTCTGTCTTTCTCTGCTCCCGCTGGTCGCATATTTCTTTTTTTCTTGGCGGTCATATGATATACTTATATTATCAATTAATATTCAGATTGCCGTTGCCAGCATTAAAAAAATACAATTTCGCATACAGGTAATTTTTTAGAGTATGAATTAATTAATAAAATAAATTAGTTGTAATATATTATAGCCTGCATGGGGTGCAGGGGGTCGCAGGTTCAAATCCTGTCGTCCCGACCATTAAAATAACGCAGTAATAAAGGCCTGAAAAGAATCATAACGTTCCGAATTTTCTTTTCGCCTCTTCGAAATGTTTAATATCGCCCATATGCATTTTTACGGTTATTTAATCGTCGTCTCCGTAGCAATATTTTTATTCACCCTGTTCCTGATTATTAAAAAACCCTATAATATAGGAATAGGCTACAGCGCTATTATCGGGGCATTGCTTGCGCTTATCTTTAACGTAATAGTCCTGAAAGATATAATAAAAGTTTTCGATATAGTCTGGGACGCCACATTTACTTTTGTAGCTATAATAATTATTTCTATAATACTGGACGAAATAGGTTTTTTTGAATGGGCGGCTCTGCATATGGCAAGATTTGCGGGCGGCAGCGGCAAAAAGATGTTCGTTTACGTAATTCTTCTCGGGGCTTTAGTATCCGCTTTTTTTGCCAACGACGGCGCGGCTTTAATTATAACGCCGATAATTTACGAAAAGATGAAAGCCCTTAAGTTCGAAAGAAAAAATATGCTGCCGTTTATCATGGCCGGAGGTTTTATTGCGGATGCGGCAAGCCTTCCTTTTAAGATTTCAAATCTGGTAAATATCGTTTCGGCCGACTATTTTAATATAGGATTTTTTACTTATTTTATCGATATGTATGCGCCGGATTTATTTTCTATAGCAATATCTTTAGCCGTTTTGTATATTTATTTCCGGAAAGACATTCCGGAAAGATACGACGTCGAACTGCTAAAAACCCCAAAGGATGCAATCAAGGACGCCAAACTTTTTAAATTTTCTTTTCTGATTTTAATACTGCTTCTCGCCGGTTATTTTTTAAGCGAATTTTTAAGTCTCCCCGTATCTATTTTCGCCGCATCTTTTGCATTGATATTTGTCGTTTTCGGGTTTAAAAGCCCTGCGGTTAATCTGAAGCTGGTTTTTAAAAATGCCCCCTGGAATATAGTCGTATTTTCTCTCGGAATGTATTTAGTGGTTTTCGGTCTTAAAAATGCGGGGTTGACATATCTGCTCGGAAAATCCATTTCCTATTTTGCAGGTTACGGCGGCTTTATTCTTACCGTTTATACCGGATATCTCGCCGCTTTCATATCTTCGGTTATGAATAATATGCCGACCGTAATGATTAACTCTCTCGCTATACATTCCGCAAACCTGAAAGAGATAATGCTTAAACCTTCCGTTTACGCCAACGTAATCGGATGCGATTTAGGCCCTAAATTGACCCCTATAGGCTCCCTGGCAACTCTGTTGTGGCTCAACGTCCTCGAAAGGAAAGGGATTAAGATAACATGGGGTTATTATATGAAGGTAGGCTTCGTAATCACCGTTCCCGTCCTTTTTGCAACCTTGCTTGGTTTATATTTAAGGATATTTTTATTTTAATTTTATTTTAAACTATTGAAATTATGTCCGGCGGCGGTAAAGAAAACGAAAAAATTATTACTGTTAACGGCATTATAAAAAAAGCCGTATTTCAGAACCCGGAAAACGGTTTTACAATACTCAATATTTATTCCGACGGAAAATTTATTACCGCTTCCGGTACATTTTTCGATAAACCGGTCTCCGATTCAAAAGTTAAACTTAAAGGCCGGTTTATCCACCATAAAAAATACGGCTACCAGTTTAATTTCACTCAATACGAAGTATCTCTCGCAAATACAAAAGCCGCAATAATAGATTACCTCTCCTCAAGCATTTTTAAAGGCATAGGAAAAGTTATCGCGGGACAGATTTACGAAAAATTTAAAGAAAAAACATTGGATATAATCGATAACGAACCGGAAAAACTAAAAGAAATAGGCGGCATCGGCAGAGTTAAACTATCCGTTATACTCGAAGGCCTTAAAGAAAGCTACGGATTTAGAAAAGCAATAATGTTTTTTAAGCCTTATCAATTCAGCGATTATCAGATTAAATCGGTTTATAATCAATTTAAGGACAAATCTATTGCCGTTGCGCAGGAAAATCCTTACCTTTTTACGGAAATTAAAGGAATAGGGTTCAAAAAAGCCGATATTATGGCTGAAAAATTGGGGATTAAAAAAGACGACCCCAACAGAATTAAAGAAGCTTTAAAATATATTATAGGACAGTTCTGCGAGAATTCCGGAAACTGCTATGTCCGCTATAAAGATATTAAGAACGGAATTAAAGAAATAATAGAAGATACAAGCCTGATAAGCACGCGCGATTTAAATAAATATATTGGCGCTTTGATAAAAGAAAATAAATTAATCGCCGATTTCGACGAAGTTTCCGATAAAAATATAGACCTAACCACCATTGAGGATGCTGAAGGCGAAAACGGGTTAAACCGCCTTAAAATATATCTTCCGGTTTATTATTACAGCGAAATAGGAGTATCGAAAGAATTAAAAAGGATTGCCGGATATGCCGAACCGGAAGCCGCGGCAGATTCAAAAGACAATATATCGGATAAATGTCCTATATCCCTTACGGAAGAACAAAAAATTGCGGTTTTTAACGCTTTAAATCGTAAGATTTCTATCATTT
>JAJYQZ010000124.1 GCA_021794335.1 bacterium | reverse complement strand
ATATTACCGGCGAAAAGGCGCATCTTAATAGGGGCATTATAACCGGAACCGCTTATATCTTATATATTGAAACTTTAACTGGAGCGGGAAACGGGGCTCGAACCCGCGACCCTCACCTTGGCAAGGTAAATATGTAGTAATATAACTTATTAATTTTATTAATTAATTTTTATTATTTAAAATCGCCTGTGCCTAAAATTGTGTTTAAAGCTATTTTTGACCGGCGGGATGTATAAGGCTAAAAAGCCTTTCGTTATATTTATTCATAATATCAATTTTATCGTCAAGGGCATTTATCTTATAATCAATTTTATCGTCAAGGGCGTCTATCTTATCTTCGATACGTTTTATGTTAGTATCCATTTTCTCGTCAAGGGCGTCTATCTTATCTTCGATACGTTTTATGTTAGTATCCATTTTCTCGTCAAGGGCGTCTATCTTATAATCAATTTTATCGTCAAGGGCGTCTATCTTGGCGTTCATTTCATTTTTTAGAGAATCTATTCTTGTATTGATAGCCTTTAATTCGCCCTTTATCTCGTTGATTTGCGGCGTAAGATACCTTTCTAATGCTTTTATTATTGATTCCGGCATACAATTTCTCCTTTATGTTTTTTAAACTTAAAGTTATTATACCATAATTTTAAGAAAATATTTTAAATTTTAAAATACAAAAGAATATCGGGATAAAAAAGAAGAAATGGAAGGGGTTTCTACAGATATTATAATGTAATTATTTTTTTTAAAAATATTTCTTGACATCTCAAAAATATATGATATTATAATAATAAGCCTTAATTTTTTTCTCATATTGTTTTTCGTATCTTTTGATACGGGGCATAAAAAAATAATTGACGTGCCGTAGAGATATTTATATTTTTTATTTAATAGGTTTTAGTTTTTCCTATTTTAAATATCTCGTTAACCGGACAACTTCAAAAAAAACTCTATAAATTAATGTCAAAACATTAATTGTTCAAAGGTATTTTTTCTTGGTTTATTATACCTTAGTTTCATCGGTCGAATTTTGACCTTTTTATTCCACGGACAGACTTGTCCTAAAATTCCACTTATCTAACAAAAGAAAAGCAGAAAACGTAAAAGCACTTCGATATTAAAACTTTCGAGATAACCCCTGTGTTCTTTCTTAATCGTATTTTTCACTTGCGAAAATTTTTATCTTTAGGATAAAAATTGAGCCAGAAAAATACCTCCTCTGTTTCCGCATTTTTAAAATCGTAGGGAAACAATTTCCTCGTGCCGCTTTTCTTTTTTTGAAGAAATTTTTCGTAAGAAAAATTAACGAAAAAAAAGAGAAGCGGCGACAAAAGCAACATTTATGCGTCGAAGACGCATATAATCCGTTGCAAACAACAAAAAAGTAAATTACCTTTATTGGGAGTCAGTAATTTATTTCAATGCAAACCCTATATAGTAGCGGTTCATCCTTTCCGCTAAAATTTTCACTTCATAGGCGCCATTAACGAGCTTGTAAGCTCGTTTTTAAAACCAAACCCGGCGGACAGAAGTCGAAAATTAAGGATACGTTTTACCGTTTTACGGCTTTTTGGGAGCCGCGATTTAAAAATCGAAATCTCATTAATGCATTTACACTCAGTTTTACTGTCCACATGCTTAGCATCGCGGACAAACCGCAAGACAGTTTGCGGTATATAAATTTCTGCCAACAGGAAAGTTTTGTCTAAAAATTCTCTGGAGGGAGTAAAGAAAAATGAAATCTAAGGAAAGAATTTTTGAACACAGCAAATTCAATAACTCCAACAATGCAGGATTTTTAGCTAGAGAAATAGTGAAAAACATGGGTCGGGGCAGCGCAAGCGCAGAAAAAATTACGACTGTTTTAAATATAATCCATGAAAGAGAACATATATCTTCAATTTTAAGGATAAATAACGATGTCATAAAAAATTACGAAAATTTTCTTTCGTATTCGGTAAGAAATGGCGACCTCAAGCCCCACACCGCGCAAGGATACGCGTCAGCTTTAAATGCGATTAGTAGTTATATTAATCTAAGAACGAATAAGAATTTACCGACAATATCCCCATTTAAAGCAGGAATTAAAAACAAAATTCAGTATGGCGGAAAAGAGACCCCGCAGGCCTTGTATAATAAAGTTTATTCTAAAGTCAAGGAAAATCAGCAGATAAAGCTTGAATTACAACGATATTTCGGTTTGCGAGTTCAGGAATCCCATTGCATTAAAAAATCGTCTATAAAGAATGCCTTAAGTACTGGAATATTACATTTAGAAGGCAAGCTTGACAGGACGAAAAATACCCGTTCTCGGGACATTACGATAAGAACCGAACGGCAAAAAGAAGTCCTAACCAGAACGTTAGATTATATGGAAAGAAAGGGACAGAAAAGCATGGTTGAAAATGATAAGAGTTGGCGGCAAGCCCAAGGGAAATTTTATAGGGACATGACAACGGCGGGATTTAATAGGGAAAATAACGCCGGGCATAACGCGCCGCACGGAAATCGGCACTTTTTTGTCAAACAAACATTCATACTTACGGCTTCCAAACCAACAGTCAGCTCAGAGATTGGCCATTCTGAGGATAGGAGTACAGATATATATTTAGGAAAACATTAATAATATTTTAATTTAAAATATAGAGAGGTTTTAAAAATTGGGAAAACTCATAAACGAATATCTAAATTCAAGAGAATTTAAAAAGCGGAACCGTAAACGCTCGCCTGAATGGCAGCTGCGCCGGACAAATATTTTATTGGAATTTCTAAAATATTGCGAGTTCCGAAAAATCCCCCGACTAAAAGACGTCGATGAATCCTTATATTCCGCACATGTTAATAATCTTAACCGAAAATGCCTGAAAAAATCTACTATTGAAAGGTATAAAAATATAATAAAAACAGATTTACTGAGTCATTTTCGCCCCGTCAAATAACCGGTTCTAAAACCGTTCCCGCCGCAAATGTAAGGCGCAAAAGTAAATTAGACTATACAAAATATAATTAGACCTTACAAAAGTAAATTAGACCGATTTATAGTCGCTATGTTTTAAAATTAACGCCGTAGTCGGAATAGTATAATTTTATTTTGTAAATGACAAGCTATTCTAATTTAATTACATTATAGTCTAAATATATTTTGTAGTTTTATTTTTTTAAAAATAAGATAAAATAAGGATAATTTAAAGAAAGCGGTCTAAGTAATTTGTTGAACTTACATTTATCTAAACTATTCGTAAGCCAGTCGCCTAATTTTTTACTAAACTCGTAAATATGGGTATATTCCGGTAAGGACACTACGTTAAGCGAGCCCCAGTATTGTTTATCCGATATTACGCAGTCGTCCTCTATTTCTATTTGCGCGTCGGGCGCAAGAACCTGTCTGTTAATAAACATAGAGTCGTCATATTTGGGGATATTCCTGAAATCGTGGTTTAAATTAAATATCTCGAATAATAAAGGCAAAAACTCGTCCGGCGACAAACTTTTAGGAAAGAATTTTTTTGATATTAAAATATTTTTTACTTTCGACGAAATAACCTCTACTTCAATATCGCCAAACTTATTGTCAAAAGTAAGCATAAAAAATACCCTGTGATTTTTTACCCGCGTGGACATAATATTATTGACGGGTTCTTTTGTTTTGTCTTCCCAAAACTTGGCGTATTCTTCCGCTATGGTTTTATACATAGCGTTTTCCTTCATAGCCGAGGCGTTATTTAAAAAGGTATCTACGGTATTCGTTATATTCGGAGAACCGTATAACATTATTTGAAGATTAACGCCTTCCGGCAGAGAATCCAGCATTAATTCTATCGGGGTAGAATCTCCGGCTATAAGCCTTGGGGATATTTCGTATATAACTCCTTTAGTCCCGTCGTTATTAACATAAATTTTCTTTTCTTCGTCATACACCGAATACGGCAGCCAGTCGGACAGGTGAGAGTATTTCTTATCCAACCCCCCTAATAAACCGCTTATCCACCCTTGCGGTTCGTAGAATATATCGCTTTGCCTGTCTTTTTTTAATCTAAAATTCTGCAAAAAATTCCCAACAGCCGTAAATAAACCCATAAGTAAATCTCCTTATATACTTAAATTTTGCGGGAACAAATTACGCTTAGGAGAGAAAACGCTTTTTATTCCCGCCGATATATATATAAGGCAAAGTTTGAGATACTTAAAAATA
>JAJYQZ010000350.1:1251-4191 GCA_021794335.1 bacterium | reverse complement strand
ATCAGGCTTCTTTTGGAACAGATAACTTCTCCCGTGAGATGGAGCGAGTCCGTTTTGAATATGAAGAAAATATTTAATGTTTCCACCTTTATTGAAATCGGACCTTCAAATGTTTTAAGTTCTTTAATAAAAAGGATAGATAAAGGGGTCAATTCTTTATCTGTTAATTCCGTTGCGACATTAAAAGAATTGGAAAAATTTTTACTTGTTAATAACTAACGGGAAATCTAAACCGGTATTTTATCTGTAAGTTAATTATAATTTATGTCTTATTGTATCGATTTAAGCGGTAAGGTAACGATTGTTACGGGAGGATATGCGGGAATCGGGTTGTCCATTGTCAAAACTCAACTTTCTGCAGGAGCAAGAGTTATAATTCTGGGCAAGACTTATAACAAATTTTTAGATATTCGGAATGAACTTAAAGAAATTTCGGATGAATTCGACTTCTACGAGCTCGATATAAAAAATTCTCAAGAGGTAACGGATATTATACGGAAAATAGAAGCAAAGGAGTCAAAAATAGACATTCTTGTCAATAACGCCGGCATTGTTAAGGATTCTCTGCTTATAAGGATGAGCGATGAAGACTGGCTCGATGTACTTGATGTCAATTTAAACGGACTGTTTTATGTTACGAAAAATGTGTTGAAATATATGGTAAAAGCTAAAAGCGGCAGGGTAATTAATATAACATCCGTAATCGGCGAAACCGGCAACGCGGGTCAGGCAAATTACGCGGCAGCCAAGGCGGGAATTATTGCCTTTACTAAATCTATTGCTAAGGAATATGCCGCCAGGGGCATAATTGCAAATGCCGTCGCTCCCGGTTTTATAAAGTCGTCCATGACCGATAAATTACCGGAGGATATAAAAGACGGGATAAAAAAGACAATCCCGTTAAGCCGCATCGGCGACCCAACCGATGTTTCGAATGCGGTGCTTTTTTTATCATCTATTTTATCGAATTATATCACTGGCGCCGTTATTAATGTAAACGGCGGAATGTTTATGCAGTAATTTAATAATAAAAATATTAATTAATTTTATGAATTTAAATTAATTAACAAGGAGGGGGTGAAAAAGTAAATGTCAGTGGAAAAAAAGGTTAAAGAAATAATCGTCGAGCAGCTCGGGGTTACTCCCGATGAGGTTACGAACGAGGCTTCATTTGTCGAAGACCTTGGTGCGGATTCTTTAGACACCGTAGAATTGGTTATGGCTTTTGAAGAGGAGTTCGGGATAGAGATATCCGATGAAGATGCCGAAAAGATTAAAACGGTTCAGGATGCAGTTTCATATATCGATGAGCATACAAAATAATTTGCATCTTTATTATTAAAACCATCAAAATAAAGATTTATAACGGATTTATTATGAGAACAGTTAATTGCGATAGAAGAGTCGTCATTACGGGACTTTCCATGATTACTGCGCTTGGTAACGATACTGAATCGTCCTGGAATAAGATGATAAAAGGGGAAAGCGGCATCGGTTTAATTACCCGCTTTGATACGGAAAGCTACGCGACTAAGATAGCCGGCGAGGTAAAAGGGTTTAATCCCGAGAGATTTATCGACAAAAAAGAAGTTAAAAAAATGGACCAATTTATTCATTACGCTTATGCCTGTTCCAAAATGGCCATTGATATGTCTGGACTTGGGATTACGAAAGAAAATGCTCACAGGGTCGGCGTATGGATTGGCGCCGGCATCGGCGGACTTATGACCATAGAAAAGTATCACACGCTGCTTTTGGAAGGAGGACCTAAAAAAATTTCGCCGTTTTTTATCCCGATGCTTTTAATAAATCTGGCGCCGGGCCAGATTTCAATAATGACGGGAGCTAAAGGCCCTAACGCCAGTACCGTATCTGCCTGTTCCACAGGCACCAATTCCATTGGCGACGCGTACAAAATAATAGCAAGGGGAGACGCCGATGCGATGATAGCGGGCGGCGCCGAATCCACGATTACCCCGCTCTGTATTTCGGGCTTTAACGCGATGAAGGCGCTTTCCACAAGAAACGACGAGCCGGCAAAGGCTTCGAGGCCGTTTGATAAAAATAGGGACGGCTTTGTCGTAAGCGAAGGGGCAGGCATCGTTATTCTCGAGGAGTTAAGCGGCGCGTTAAAAAGGGGCGCAAAAATAATCGCCGAAATTGTGGGATACGGCGTTTCTTCGGATGCTTATCATCTTTCCACCCCCGACCCAAACGCCGAAGGCGCATACTACAGTATGAAAAATGCCATAGAGGACGCAGGGTTAACCCCCGATAATATAGATTATGTAAACGCCCATGGAACATCCACTTATTATAACGATTTAAACGAAACTAAGGCTATAAAGCAGCTTTTTAAGGATAAAACTAAGGAGTTAAAAATTAGTTCCATTAAATCCATGATAGGACATGCGCTTGGAGCGGCCGGCGGAATAGAAGCGGTTGCCACTGCATTAACTGTCAGTACGGGGATAATACCCCCTACGATAAATTTAGATGAACCCGGCGAAGAGTGCGATTTGGATTATGTTCCCAATGTAATGCAAAAGGCCGATGTACGATATGCGATATCAAATTCTTTTGGATTTGGCGGGACAAATGCCACATTAGTTTTTAAAAAATGGGAGGAATAATATTATAAATGATATTCTTAGGGTCTGATCATGCCGGTTTTGAATTAAAAGAGTCTATAAAAAATTATCTTAAAGAGAAAGGTATAAATTATCTTGATATGGGAACGGATTCGTTAAAGAGCGTGGATTATCCCGATTACGCCCTTAAGGTAGCCGAAAAAGTAAAGGCGGACGACGATAAGAATTCTTTCGGTATTCTCGTTTGCGGAACGGGTATCGGAATGGAAATAGCCGCAAATAAAATAAACGGAATCAGGGCGGCTCTGGCTTATGATGAATATACGGCGGAGGTTGCAAAGAAGCATAA
>JAJYQZ010000350.1:0-1151 GCA_021794335.1 bacterium | reverse complement strand
GACGAATTAAGAAAAACCGCCTTAAACAATAAGCCGAAGATGATAATAGCCGGGGCAAGCGCTTACCCGAGAATTATAGATTTTAAAAAATTCAGGGATATTGCGGATGAAGCCGGATGTTATCTTATGGTAGATATGGCGCATATAGCCGGTTTGGTCGCGGCCGACCTTCATCCAAGCCCGATTCCATACGCAGATTTTGTTACGACTACAACCCATAAAACCCTTAGAGGTCCAAGGGGCGGGATTATCTTAGCAAAAGCTAAATATGAAAAAGAATTAAATTCGGCAATATTTCCCGGAATTCAGGGAGGTCCGCTCGAACATATAATAGCCGCAAAGGCTGTTGCCTTTAAAGAGGCTATGTCCGAGGAGTTTAAAGATTATCAAAGGCAGGTAGTTTTCAATGCCGCCGCGCTTGCGGATACCCTTAAAAACAATGGTTTTGAATTAATATCGGGCGGCACCGACAACCATCTTATGCTTGTTGATTTCAGAAAATCCGAAATGACGGGCAAGCAGGCGGAAGCCCTTTTGGACGAAGTCGGCATTACGGTCAACAAGAACAAGGTTCCTTTCGATGAAAGGTCGCCTTTTGTAACCAGCGGAATAAGAATCGGAACACCCGCCGTAACCACAAGGGGCATGAAAGAGGGTGAAATGGTAAAAATCGGAGAGCTTATATCGGAAGTTTTACATAATCTGCACGATGAATCCATCAAAGGCGGCGTAAAAAAAGAGGTTCGGCTTTTGTGCGATAAGTTTCCGCTTTATTGAAATTTTTATTAATTAGGATATATGAAGTGCCCTTTCTGTTTTAATGACGACGATAAGGTTGTCGATTCCAGAGTATCGAAAGATGGAAAACTGACAAGACGAAAAAGGCAGTGCAATGTCTGCGGAAAAAGATTTTCTACATTAGAAACGATTATTGTTTCGTCTCCTCTTATAATTAAAAAGGATGGGCGCAGGGAATCGTTTGACAGGCAAAAAATATTAAGCGGACTTATAAAGGCGTGCGAAAAAAGGCCTGTTCCATACCAAAGTATCGAAGAAATAGTTCAGTCCGTCGAAAGATGGATTGACGAAACAAATTTAAAGGAAATAAAAAGCGAAGATATAGGGAAATTTGTCCTTAATAAATTAAAAAG
>JAJYQZ010000085.1 GCA_021794335.1 bacterium | reverse complement strand
TTGAAGGGTTGAAACTTACTAAAAACGATATCGTAAATTCACCCAAGATTGTTTTTATAGCCTGCGGGTCGTCGTATTATGCAAGCCTTGCCATTAAATATATGATGGAAACGATTTGCGGTTTGCCCGTTATCGTGGAGTATGGTTCCGAGTTTAGATACGAAAATTTTCCTATTTCTCAAAACGATATTTTTGTAGGCATATCCCAATCCGGTGAAACGGCGGATACCAACAGCGCTTTAGAGGTTGCAAAAGCCAAGCGGGCCAAGATATTATCCATTACCAATGTCCCGGGTTCTCAAATAACAGGCTTGTCAAATAAAGGGGTTATTTATACCCATGCGGGGCCTGAGATCGGCGTTGCCTCGACAAAGGCATTCACGACGCAGCTTCTTTGCGGGTTGCTTCTTGCATTATATGTGGGGGAAAAATCTGGTTTAATGCCAAGGCATCAATGGCTTAATTCCCAAAATATTTTTAAAAATTTAGTGGAACTTCCAAAAAAAATGGAAAAGATTTTATTTATGGACGAGGCTTTGAGAGATATTGCAAAAAAGTATTATAAAAGCGGCAATTTTTTATATATGGGCAGAGGCATATTATATCCTATCGCGCTTGAAGGGGCGTTAAAATTAAAGGAAATATCCTATATACATGCCGAGGGGTATCCGGCGGGTGAGATGAAACACGGGCCTATTGCGCTGGTCGATGAAAACATGCCGGTTTTGTTCCTTTTGTCAAACAATATGCTTGCGCCAAAAACAATATCTAATATCGAAGAGATAAAGGCAAGGGGAGGCAAGGTTATAGCAGTTGCGGATTACGAACCGGAAATAGACGGCTTATCGGACTTAATAAGAATACCCGAAACACTGGAGGTTTTAAGCCCGGTGCTTTATACCGTTCCGCTTCAACTATTTGCTTACCATATCGCCGCCCTCAAAGGCACCGATATAGACCAGCCCCGCAATCTTGCAAAAAGCGTAACCGTAGAGTAAAATAACTATGGATGAGCTTCGCTGTACTTCGTTTCCCGCTTTCGCGGGAATGACACCGTTTGAAAGTCATTCCCGCGAAAGCGGGAAAGTTTCAAAGAAACTTCACGAGTGTCGTCAGACACGAGAGCGAAGCGGTAATCCAGAAAATTAAATTTATAGAGAAAATAAAATTTTGGAAAATTCAAAATATCTTAAGAGCTTGAACGAAGAACAGCTTAATGCCGTTCTCCATGAAGACGGACCGCTTTTAATACTGGCAGGAGCCGGTTCGGGTAAGACGAGGGTCATAACTCTGCGGGCGGTGCACCTTATAAAAACCGGTAAGGCGAAGCCTTATAATATCCTTGGAGTGACGTTTACGAATAAAGCGGCGCGCGAAATGAAAGAAAGAATTAAAAAAGCGCTGGAATATGAAGAAGGCGGACATATGGAATACGGATACGGCAACGGCTCCGGACTGCCCGAATTCTCGACTTTTCACTCATTCTGTCTTAAACTTCTGCGCAGGCATGCCGATTTAGCAGGCTATGAAAGGTCATTTGTAGTCTTCGACGAAGACGATTCTTCAAAGGTTATTACAAAAATTATTAAATCCCTTAACCTGAACGAAAAAATCATTACTCCTTCAAAGGCAAAATACTTTATCGAAAGGAATAAAAATTCTTTCATTAACGCCGAGGAATCTTTTGGGACGGTGAAGGCTTGGGAAAAGGATTATGCCGTCATATATTCTGAGTATTCAAAAAAGCTCAAAGAAAGCAATGCAATGGATTTTAACGACCTTTTGTTTAACGCCGTTAAGCTTTTCCAAAATAACCCTCAGATTCTCGAACGGTATTCCAATCTTTACAAATACATTATGGTGGATGAATTTCAGGATACCAATTATATACAGGACAAGCTTATTAAACTTCTTGCGGGCAAGCATAAAAATATCTGCGTCGTAGGGGACGACGACCAGTCTATTTACAGTTTTAGGGGCGCAACCATAGACAATATTTTAAGTTTCGAAAAAACTTACCCGGGCTGTTCCGTTATAAAATTAGAAAGAAATTACCGTTCCACGAAAAATATTCTTGATGCCGCTTCTATTCTTGTTAGGGGAAATAAACTGAGAAAAGACAAAACCCTGACAACCGATAAAAAAGGCGGCGGCAGCAGAATAACCGTTTATCAGGCCAATAACGATTATTCGGAGAGCTATTATATAGCAAAAGAAATACGGCGGCTTATAAGAGAGGACGGATATTCTAACAAGGACATAGCAATATTATACAGGGCAAATTCTCAATCCAGAGTTATTGAAGACAGGCTCGTTAAGGAAAGCATAAGATATAATATCTACGGCGGATTAAAATTTTATCAGAGAAAAGAGATAAAAGATATTTTATCGTTCTTAAGATTTGCCCTTAACCCTAAAGACGCAGTGAGTTTTGAAAGAAGCATACAGTGCGTTCCTACCGGCGCAGGCGAAAAAACGATAAAAAATATGCAGGATATCGCCTTTAAAAACGGAGCCGATATTCTGACGGCATTAAAAACTGGATTATTTTCCTCGATAAGAGGATTGAATAATATGCAGGCTCAAACGATTTCTATCGCCCCGGCGTCTTCTCCGGCAGCTGCTCCTGATTCTTCCGTTTCAGGCATTGTAAATTATTTTGACGTAATATTAAAAATAAAATCTGAAATGGAGTCCGTAATATTAGATAAACAAGGCGAGATGGTTAAAACAGCCGATGAAGGAGCCGCAACGGAATCAGGTTTGAGCCGGGATTCTAATTCGGGCGATAAACTGGCGGATATAATCAACTTCGTTTATAAGGCGTCCGGCTATGAAGCCATGCTTAGAACCGGCGTATCGAAAGCCAACGAACTGGACAGGAACAGAATAGAAAATATAGAAGAATTAATTAACGCTTCCCACGATTTCGACGATATTACCGAGTTTTTAGACCAGAGCGCGATTAACGATACTAAGGAAGAACCGGACGCGAGGGACGGCTCGGATATTACAAAAGTGTCGCTTATGACCATTCACAGCGCAAAAGGGCTCGAGTTTCCGATTGTTTTTATCGCGGGGCTCGAAGAGCATCTTTTTCCGCACATACGGTCTTTAGACAATGAGTTGTCCTTAGAAGAAGAAAGAAGACTGTGCTACGTGGGGATAACCAGGGCTAAAGAAAAACTTTATCTTACCTGGTCGAAAAGAAGAAGGTCCGGCAAAGATTACAAATATAATATGCCTTCGAGATTTTTAAGGGAGATACCTGAAGAACTGATCGAAGAGATTATAGATAGTTATGAATACTATTAGATTATAATTATAAAATAATATAGCAATTCCCCCTTAAAAGCATCGCTTTATCCCTTTGGGCGCTCTGCTTTTATATCATCAAGGGAGGGGTTGGGGAGGACGCGTTATGAATGATGCCGAAAGCGTTATCGATATAAATCATGTTGTGAAACTTGCAAAGTTAAATTTAAACGAAAGCGATTCCGAACACTTTTCGAAGGAGCTGAATAAGATATTGGAATACATTAATATGCTTAAAGAAGCCGATGTTTCAGGGGTAAACGTCATGTCAGGCGAACTGGACTATGATAACTTAGTCAGCGGGGTTGCTCTGAAGACAAATTTTTATAAGGATTGCAGACTCGATGAATGTATTCAGGACGACAGTTTTAGTTTTAATATCGTCAAAAATGACGCTCCAAACTTTGAGACAAGCGGGGAGACTTCGGAATACGGCTTTTTTGTCGTTCCGCAGGTTATAGAATAAAATAACTACAGGGATAATAAGATCCTTAAATCACCGTTAGAAAATTGTTTCTCTGGCATTTTAGTCCACATCAAAGACATGCTTTGATAAACGTGGGCTAAAATATCGCTTTCGCGGGAATGACAATGCTGGGATTTAACTTTTCACCCAAAGGGTGTCATTCCCGCGTACGCGGGAAAGTTTCAAAGAAACTTCACGAGTGTCGTCAGACACGAGAGCGAAGCGGTAATCCAGTATTTTTATTTTATGTTGAAACAACTTCAATAGTTTCTAACGGTGATTTAAGGTAAGATAATAATTTTTATAAAAAGAGGAATTCAATAAATGGATTTATCTAATCTAACGATTCATCAGATTAACGACCTCTTGAAATACCGTGAGGTAAAGAGCGCAGATATTACAAATTCTTACATA
>JAJYQZ010000219.1 GCA_021794335.1 bacterium | reverse complement strand
GAGTTATTTCTTCTAAGGGTTTTGGAACAATTCTGGCAGGAACTTTGAAATGCGGCAGTTTTTCGGTTGGAGACGAAATACAAATAATGCCGTCCGGCTTAACCGCAAAGATAAAAAATATGGAATCCCACAATAAGAAAGTGACCGCGGCGCATAAATCTATGAGAATATCGATAAATGTTCCGTCCATAAAAAAGGAAAGCGTAAAATACGGGGATATAATATCGTCAAAATACGGCCTTCTGGCAACGGACTCCGTTTTTACAAAGTTTTATTATGATTTTGACAATAAAAAAGAGCTAAAGAGCCATCTGATATTAATATTTATGACCGGAAGCATCAGTATCGGTTCAAAGATAATCGTTCTAAATGAAAATAAAAAAGTAAGCCCCGGAAATTATTCATATGCCATATTCAAATTGCAAAATAAAATATCCACAATGTCTAAGGAAAGATTTATTGTAAGGGATGCAGGGGCGGGAAGAACGATAGGCGGGGGAATTATAATAGACCCCTTTATGGATTATCGTTATGATGAATCACTGGAAGGCGTTTACAGGGGAATGGCTTCGGAAAATCCGCAAGAGGCTGTTTATAGCTTTATTAAGCTGACAGGTATCGCCGGCTTAGAAGAGATTTATAAAAAATTAAATTTTGATTATCCCGGATTTACTGCATTTATAGATAAATTAAAGGGGGACGGAAAGATAATAACGGATAGCAAAGGAAAATTTGCGGTTTTAAAAGAAGATTTTGATACGGGCAGATCTATACTAATCAAGACAATCAAGGAAAATCTCGTAAATGAAAAAAATGCCCTGAAAAGCGGGATTGGCAAACCGGAGCTGTACCGCCTGTTTGAGAATAATTTTAATAAACAAACAGATGCCCTGTTCGATATTATTTTAGACGATTTGTTGTCGAAAAAAGAGATTTTGAACGATAACGGAAATATAACAGTTAAAAGGCAGGGAGACGAGGCGGCCGCTCTTGAAATTCCGGAGGAATATCGGGAGATTATTAAGAAGATCGAAAATTTATTAAAGTCAAGCGGCAACAGCGTTCCCACATTGGATGAACTCGAAAAGAAAATTAAAATAAATAAAAAGATGTTGAATTACGCCATTACGGTAATGGCAAAGCAGGGGAAGTTAGTTAAGATAAAACACGATATTTATTATTTAAAAGAACAAATGGATAATATTAAAAAAGGCCTGGATTTATTTTTTCAATCCTCGGAAAGACTTGAACCAAAGGATATGAAAGAAATCGCGGCAGTTTCTAGAAAATATGCCATACCGCTGTTAGAATATTTTGACTATACCGGATATACGGTCAAAACAGGCGATTATAGAATCAAAAAGTAACTTTGTCGTTTTATTTTTTTAATTAATTTGATATAATATAGACATTACGGATAACAAGCAGCAATAAATAATAAATATCATAAAATTCATAATGCCTTATAAAGACCTCCACGAATTTGCCAAATTTTTAGAAGAAAACAAAGATTTACACAGGGTTAATGCCCCTGTCGATAGATTTTTAGAAATAGCTGAAATAGCGGATAGGATGGTAAAAAAAGAGGGACCGGCGCTTTTATTTGAAAATGTAAAGGGCTTTAATTTTCCGGTCCTTATAAATATGTTCGGCTCGAATAAACGGATTTTACAGGCCTTTGAGGTTAAAAGTCTTGACGATGTCGCAA
The DNA here is from genome assembly GCA_021794335.1 of bacterium. Next base: position 2,521 of record JAJYQZ010000219.1, on the reverse strand, counting down.
AAAGGGTATCGGAGATAATAGACCCTGAGATGCCGACAAATTTTTTCGAGAAAATAAAATCCCTCTCAAAACTGAAAAAACTTGCCGATTACATGCCAAAGATTGTCAAAACAGGGAAATGTAAAGATGTTATTATCGACAAACCGCCCATGCTCGATATTTTACCGGTTTTAAAGACATGGCCCGAAGACGGCGGACCGTTTATAACCTTGCCGCTTGTTTTTACAAAAGATCCCGAAAAAGGATCCACCAATGTAGGAATGTACAGGATGCAGGTTTACGACGATACATCGTGCGGTATGCACTGGCATATACATAAAGACGGGGCAAGGCATTTTAGAAAATATAAAGAATTAGGCAAAAAGATACCGGTTTCCGTGGTTATAGGTTCCGACCCTGCGGTGATTTATTCCGCCACCGCGCCGCTTCCTCCAGATATAGAAGAGATGATGTTTGCAGGGTTTTTAAGGGGGGATGCCGTAGAGCTTGTAAAATGCGAAACAAACGATTTGCTTGTTCCGGCAAATGCGGAGTTTGTGCTGGAAGGCTATATAGACCCGGCTGAAGATTTCAGGCTCGAAGGCCCTTTCGGCGACCATACGGGGTATTATTCGCTTGAGGATTTTTATCCTGTGTTTCATGTAACCCTTATAACACACAGGAAAGATGCCATATACCCGGCTACCATCGTCGGTAAGCCGCCCATGGAAGACTGCTATATAGGAAAGGCTACGGAAAGGTTTTTTCTGCCTGCCATAAAAAAGATATTTCCTGAAATTGTTGATATGAATTTACCATTTGAAGGAATATTTCACGATTTAATTTTTATAAGCATTAAAAAAAGCTATCCGGGGCATGCAAAAAAAATTATGCACGGAATATGGGGGCTTGGGCTTATGATGTTTACAAAAATAATCGTCGTACTCGATGAAGATGTCAATGTTCAGGATAAAGGCGAGGTTATCTGGAGAATATGCAATAACATAGACCCAAAACGAGATATAACATTTGTGGATGGACCCATCGATGTATTGGAACATGCATCCGATATTCCGAACTACGGTTCCAAAATGGGGATCGACGCCACAAAAAAATGGGCATCGGAGGGCTATAAAAGGAGATGGCCAAACGACATCGTTATGTCTGCCGAAATAAAAAAAATGGTTGACGATAGATGGAAGGAATATGGTTTAAGTTAAAATGCTTAAAAAAATAAAAAATACATTAGAGTTAGTCAAATTTTCTCATACGATATTTGTTTTGCCTTTTGCCCTTAGCGCTTTTTTGCTTGCTTTTTACGATAAGTATCCCGCGGATTTCGGCACCCCCTTTTTTTATTATAAAATAATATGGATTATTGTTGCTCTTGTCTCGGGGAGAAGCGGAGCAATGGCTTTTAACAGGGTAATCGACAGAAAAATAGACGCAAAAAATAAAAGGACTATGGGCAGGACGCTTCCGAAGGGCGACCTTACCGCTCTATATAGCATTGTTTTTGGCATCATTGCATACTCGGTTCTCATTATTGCCGCATATGAGTTAAATTTTATATGTTTTATCTTATCCCCGTTTGTAATTGCCTTTGTTACATTTTATTCATATACAAAAAGGTTTACCTTTTTTTCCCATCTGGTTCTGGGAATAAGTATGGCTTTAGGACCGATAGGGACATGGCTTGCGGTAACGGGAAGCCTTAATTATAAAATTTTAATTCTTGGCCTCGCGGTAGTTTTTTGGGGAACGGGGTTTGACATTTTATATGCCGTAATGGATTACGATTTTGATGTCGCAAACGGATTATTTTCTATTCCCGCAAAATTTGGAATAAAAAACGGGGTAATTATCTCAAGAATATTTCATTTGTCAGCCTTAATCTGTTTAATATCCCTGTATTTCATCTTTAATCTTAATTTTTTATACATTACAGGGATAATTTTAGTAGTCGGGTTTTTTGCTTATGAACACTATCTTGTCTATAAAAGTTTAGACAATATAGATATGGCATTTTTTACCATGAACGGTTATATTTCCGTGACATTTTTTATTTTTATTTTTATAAGCGTGATGTACGGTAATTTTTACCTCAAGTCGTAATTTATAATTGTTAGAATATTAAAATGAAAATGAAAGAAAATTTAGAGGTAGGAACCGGAAGACCTTCTTATATTATCGCCATAACCGGCGCATCCGGAGCGATATTTGGATTCAGCCTTCTTAAAGCCTTAGTTAATAATTCCTATTTTGTTTATCTTATCATTTCTAAACCGGGTTTTAAAGTAATTAAAGACGAATTAGGAATGTTTGTCAATCTTGATACGGATGGCAATTTAACAAAGCTTGAAGGTAAAATTAAAGATGAAATCCTGAATAAATTTGAGCTTCATAATGACGGATTTGCTTTTCTGGATGAAATGTTTCTGGAGGCAAAGATTGCGAGCGGGTCGGCAAAGCAGGTTAAAGGTATGGCGGTTATTCCCTGTTCTATGGGAAGCCTCTCTAGAATTGCCTGCGGAAATTCGGG
>JAJYQZ010000272.1 GCA_021794335.1 bacterium | reverse complement strand
TATTAGACGGGGATACGCCGACTAAGAAAAGCTCGCTGCCGACCTCTATAAGAAAAACAGATTTTTTGTTTCCCAAATTTAAAGAAGATACTATTTTTAAATTATTTACATTTTTCTTTACCGCTACACGCCCTTTAAATTTAAGCAACAAGAAGTATATGGCATAAATTAACCCGAGGACTAACGCCAAATATACGACCGTTTTTATTACCTCGAAACCCACATTTAAATTGCCGCTATTTTTGGAACCAGCATTTAAAGAAAAAGGCATGTTCTTTGGATCATTATTTATATTATTTATATTAACGGCGTGAGGCTTTATAAGCAAAGCCGGTGAAACAGGTTTTTTTCCGATATTTTTAAATAAACTGCTTGCAAATTTATGGGAAATTTTAATCACAAAATAGTCTTTATAAGAAGATCCTTTAATATCTTTTTTGTCTATCAGGATGCCTTTGTTAAAGTAGATTATCGCATTTAAACTTAAATTTTTTAAAGGTATAAGCTCTATCCCCCTGAATAACCTATTTTTAAATTTAATGAATTTTGAACCAATGGCAGGATATGTATTTTGAAATGTGAGTTCAAGGCTATAATTATTTAATACATATTTTGGAATAAAATTACCCTCTTCGCCGTTAAATTTAAACCAGATGAAGTAGCTGCCCGCGCTCTTCGAAACCGAAATATTTTTTAAATATAGATTTTTATTGTTATTATTATTCGCGGCATAAGAAACCCCGGCAAGAGCCGCAAAAACGATTATCGCAATAAATAATGTTTTATTCATAATGTTTTAATTCTCTCCGCAGGGCTGATAATATCCGTAAGTCTGACGCCGAATTTATCGTTTACCAGAACAACTTCTCCGCGCGCCATTAACTTGCCGTTGACATAAACATCGAGCGGCTCCCCCGCCAATTTGGCAAGCTCTATTACGGAGCCCTGCCCCAATTGAAGCATGTCGTTTATAACCATTTTTGTTCTGCCCAGCTCAACCGATATGGTAAGCGGAATATCGAGAATAAAATCCAAATTTTTGGGCGGCTCTGCGGTCTTATCGGTTTCATCGAATGAGGAAAACTCTACTTTTTTGACGGGCTTTTTGATATTCACATTTTTAGCGGCTTCATGGACATCCTTAACATCTAAATTTAAATTTTCCCTGCCTGCCTCCGCCGCATTTTCGGCTGGAGAATTTTCGCGGGGTTTTTGATTAATCATGGCCTCTTCCTTAAACGCATCTTCCCAACTGACATTATCGTCTTCCTGAGCGGTCTGTTCTTGTCCGTGCTGAATATCTTTCGGCGGTTCTTCCCGTACATCAGGTTTAGCAATTTTTTCGTCTTTTTCGGCCGGGCCCCGCTGATTTTCAATTGAGCTGCGCTGATTTTCAATTTCGTTCATAATAACCCTCTTTTCCAATCGGTATATCGGATATTAATTTTACGGCAATTTGATTGTTAACCTTCCCTGGATAGGCTATAAATTTTGGAACATTTTCAAATTTGACGACTAACGGCTCATCTATTTCTTTATCAAGCACTATTACATCTCCCGGTTTCACCTTTAAAAAATCCCTTGCCATTATTTCTGCTTTTCCTAAATCGACTTTTATATCCAGCTCCGATTCCTTAAGCCTTTCTTTAAACCTCTCAATCCATCTCGTATCAACTTCCAGCTGTTCGCTTTGAAAGCCGCTGTACAACTTTTCTTTAATAGGCTCTACCATAGAATAAGGAATACATATCATAAATTTTGATATTGCTCCTTCTATGTCAACCTCAAATCTGCTGATTATAACGACTTCCGTAGGCGTTACTATAGTGGCAAATTGAGGATTTATTTCGCTTCTTTGAAACTCGATATCAACGGCATAAACGGGCGACCATGCTTGTTTCATAGCGCTAAAAGCCATATCGATAATTTTTTTAATTATTTTGGATTCGATCGGGGAAAAATCCCTTCCCTCTATTTTAACATGTAAATCAGTGGTTCCCCCAAAGAATATATCTATAAGATTATAAACCAATCTTGCATCCAGAACAAAAATTCCGTAGCCGCGAAGCGGCGGCATCTTAAATATTGTTAAACTTGTGGGAAGAGGAATATTCTTTAAAAATTCGCCGAACTTTTGCATATCGACCGATGTGGCGGTTACTTCCGCAACCTTTCGCAATGCGGAAGTTAAATCGTTTCTTAATAGCCGCGCAAATCTTTCGTTTATTATCTCGAGGGTCGGCATTCTGCCCCTGACAATCCTGTCCTGAGATGTCAAATCATACGCCCTTACGCCGGAGGTCTCTTCCTGTTTTTCGGTTTCTATGGAACCGGAAGATATTCCTCTCAGCAGGGCGTTTACTTCTTCTTGAGATAAAATTTCAGGCATTTTTTATCCGCTTAGTTATTGAACTAAATAGTTATTAAAATAAACGCCGATAACCGTTCCGTCTCCAAGAATCCTGTTAAGGCTTCTCGCTATTTGGTGCCTTAAAGAAACTATGCCTTCCGGCGTGTTAATTTCCGCCGTTGTTTTGGAGCTCAAAATCATAATTATGCTGTTTCTAATTTTTGGCGTAAGCTGTTTAAAAAGACCGGCGTTTCCACCCTGCTTCAGTTCTATCGACATAGAAACTTTAATATAGGAAGTTCTGCCCTTATCGGCAAGGTTGGTTAAAAACGGCTTGAGTTCAATCATCGGTCCGGGGGCGGTTGAAGACTGGGCGGTCAGCTGTGCCGCATTTTTATTGCTATTGTTTTTGGCAAATAAAAAATGATAAGCCGCAAACCCTCCGCCCCCAAGAACGAGTACCGCCGGTATTAAGATAAAAAGAAGTTTTTTTATTCCGACCTTTTTCTTAGCGGATTCGATCTGCGAAACCGCCGAAATGTCATCCTCGTTTACATCTCCTACTTCTTTATTGCCGTTATTGTTATTTGGTTGTACTTTGTTTGATTTTTCCGCCATTTTTACGCCCTGCCTTATAAATTTTATTTAATGAAATTTATGAATTTTATATTCATGAACCGTGATATAAATTCAATAGTACAATTTTATCCGTAATAATGCAATGTCTATGCCATCTATTACTTTATGATAATTTTATAATAATATCGGTAAGATATATAAATATGGAAGGTCTTTTACATTGTCATTAATTTGACAACGAAAATTTATTTTTATTTTCCCGCTATGCTATTTGTAAAAAATACCGCATCGGCGGTGGGCATCCTCGAAATAATCGCGGAGGCGGTTCTGGGAGCCATATTGGAAAGAATATACACGGCAACATTCTTATCGATGTGCGGAATAATACTTGCGGCGCTTTTCGGACTCATAGAGGAATACAAAGTTACGAGATTTTTAATTTTTGCCTTTTGTCCGGCTTTGATGCGATGGATTTTGGATTCTATATTTTTTAACTCTTTCAGTTCCAATTTTATCTGTTTTTCAAGAGTTTTAATTTCATCTTTTTTAGCGTTTACCCCTGAGGCAAAAACATTAACAGGCAATATGGATAATGCGATAAAGATTATCAGGGGGGGTAAAATTTTCATCATAATAACAAAATTTATAACATTATTTTCAAGGTTTTAAGGTTTACCTTTGATTGTAACGATTTGAAGCAAAATCGTTTGCGATAGCTTCGTCATGTTTTAATTCCTCTATTTTACCTATCGCAAGATATTTTTCCCTGAGTTTATCTATTTTTTCACACTCCACTCTGGCGCTTATCGTTTGGGCCTTTTTATTCTCTAAATCCACCAGTATGGAATCTTTTATTTTTAATAAGTCGTCTAATTTTGCCAAAAGAGTCCTGTATTGGGTATCCAATAAGTTATAATCATTAATGTTCGAAATATTTAATGCCTTATCCTGAAAGGTTTCCTTAAATGAATTAATAGAATTTTGGACGCTATTTATTCTTAAATTTATCTTGACTAATTCATCCTGAACCTTCGATAATTCGATATAATACCCGTCGAGTATTAACCTTCTGTGATTCAATATATTTTGAAATTTGAATGCAGTCATATATAAAATACCTAAATAAAATAGTCTATTATTGCGTCAGGATTATAATGCGTCATATTAAAACCTAAAAAGGAACCGCCGGAGGCGGCTTTACCGCCGTTAACGGAACCGCTCGAATAATTTTTGGAAAGCTGATTTTTATTTATTTCCTCATTATTCCCGCCGTTTTGATTATTCTTGCCGGAATCCAGATT
>JAJYQZ010000181.1 GCA_021794335.1 bacterium | reverse complement strand
TAAAGGAAAACTCTTGACATTCGGGCTTTAAAAAGTGTATAATTTTTAAAACGCCGATATAAAAATCTTTAATTCATTTCATATATTCGAATAAGTAGGGACAGGCTTAAGCCTGTCCCTACTTACTAAAGGAAAAATTTTATGATGAAAGAAATCAGGATACACGGAAGGGGCGGTCAGGGGTCTGTGACTATGGCATCTATTCTTGCCTTAAGTTTCTTTGACGACGGAAATTATTGTCAGGCATTTCCGTCCTTCGGGTCGGAAAGGACTGGCGCCCCGGTTCAGGCTTTCGCAAGATTTTCCGATAAGCCGATCAGGACAAGGCATCAAATATACGATCCAAATTATGTCATTGTTCAAGATATAACCCTCCTTAAGTCTGTTCCCGTTTATAAGGGGCTCAGGGAAGACGGAAAAATGTTAATAAATTCGGAAGCCGGCATAAAAGATGTTATTAATGAACTTGGCGGGGTTAGTGAAGAAAATGTTGTCTTATTTCCCGCATTAAAAATTGCCCTTAAGATTTTAAATAAACCGATTGCCAATACGACTTTACTTGGCGCTTTTTCTGCAATAAGCGGAGATGTCAGCATAGAATCGATTAAAAAAGAAATAGAAAACAGGTTCGGTTCAAAATTAGGCAAGCCCAATGCCGAAGCCGCTCAAGTTGCTTATAATTACATAAAAGGAGACAGGAGTGGATTTTAAGATTGGAATTATCGCCCTTCCGGGAGCGGCTCTTTCGAACAAAACAGGGTCTTTTGCAAATGAAAATCCTGTGTTTAAACAGGAAAAATGCACGGGATGCAATCTTTGTATTTATTTTTGTCCTGAAGGGGTTGTTTATGGCAACAAGAAAACAAAAATATACGATTATGATGCAGATTACTGCAAGGGGTGCGGCATATGCGCCGAAGAATGCCCCGTTGACGATATAGATATGGTTCTGGTGGAAAAATAATCAATCGTGATTAGCATCAGATCGATATTAATATTCATTTAAATAAATTTTTAATCCGGTGAATATATTATGAAAAAGGTTCTTGAAGGATCGATGGCTATTTCGGACGGGGTGAGGATGGCCGAGCCCCATGTTATTTCTGCTTATCCGATTACCCCGCAAACCCATATTGTGGAACATCTTTCTCAAATGGTTGCCGACGGTGATTTAAAAGCGGAATTTATTATGGTTGAAAGCGAACACTCGGCGGCTTCCGTTGTTTTAGGCGCCAGCGCTTGCGGTGTTAGAACTTATACCGCAACGGCTTCCCAGGGACTTTTATATATGGAAGAGGTGATATACAACATCGCGGGCATGAGGCTTCCCGTTGTTTTGACTATCGCAAACAGGGCCGTTTCCGCGCCGATAAACATTTGGAACGATATGCAGGACGCAATGGCGATCAGAGATACGGGCGCAATTACGCTCATAGCGGAAAATAATCAGGAGGCGTACGATATGCACATTCAAGCATTTAAAATTGCCGAAAATCCTGATGTTATGCTTCCGGTCACGGTCAATGTCGATGGTTTTGTTTTAACGCATACATTCGAGGTTGTAGAGACGATAGACAGTATCGAAAAGGTCAGGGAGTATTTGCCGCCCTTAAATATGGAATATAAGCTCGATGTAGATAATCCTTATTCCTTTGGAACGGTGGGCGAACCTTCCGTTTATATGGAATCAAGGTATAATCTTTCGAACGCCGTCAATAATTCCAAACGCTATATAATACAGGCAGCACAGGAATATAAGGAAATGTTCGGCAAATTTCAAGGCGCCTTGATAGACGCCTATAAAATGGATGACGCAAAAATAGTTATTGTCTCCATGGGATCCGTGCTTGGAACCATAAAAGATGTCGTTGACGAATTAAGAGCATCGGGAAAAAAGATTGGCGTTTTAAAGGTTCGTTCCTTTAGACCTTTTCCTGAAGACGAGATTGCAGGTGCCCTTCAAAATGCGCAGAATGTTATAGTGATAGAAAAGGCAATATCGCTTGGCAAGGGCGGGATTCTTTCTATGGAAATAAGGGATGTTCTTTATAAGCATAAAATGACCTCTATCAGTGTTAATGGATATACAATCGGGCTTGGCGGCAGGGATATAACGCCTAAAAATATACACGATTTGGTTTTGAGGGCGGAAAAGGAAGAAAATGTCGATGGGGAATTTGTCGGCTTAACACAGCAGTATCTTTAGGCTAAAGGACGGTTTTTAAATAGATTGCCGCTTGCCATGGAATCCGTTAGAGTTAAAATAAACAAAAAAATAAAATAAAAATAAAAACAGGAAAATAAATTATGCTAACTAAAGAGGAAACACATACCGAGCTTTTTACGATGGGGCATACGGGATGCTCCGGCTGCGCTCAATCTATGGCTGTTAAGCTGATACTCGAAGTTCTCGGCAAAAATACCATAGCAACCGCTGCAACCGGATGCCTTGAGGTGTTTTCAACCCGCTATCCCGAGTCCTCATGGAGAATTCCGTGGATTCATTCTCTTTTCGAAAATTCTGCCGCGGTAGCATCCGGCATTGAAGCCGCCCTTAAGGCTATGGGAAAAAAAGACGACATAACGGTAATAGCGCAGGGGGGGGACGGGGGGACGGCAGATATAGGGCTTCAGGCGCTTAGCGGCATGTTCGAAAGAAACCACGATGTCCTCTACATTTGCTATGACAACGGGGCATATATGAATACCGGCTATCAAAGAAGCGGGCTTACGCCTTTCGACGCTTACACCACCACAAGCCCTTCGGGAAAAAAGTCGTTCGGTAATTCGCGGCCTAAAAAATATATGCCGGAGATTGCCATGGCTCATAGAATTCCTTATGTTGCCGTTGCTTCTGCCGGCTATCCGCTCGACCTTCAAAAAAAGGTTAAAAAGGCCAAATCCATAAAAGGCGCCAAATATTTACAGATAGATGTTCCCTGCGTTCCCGGGTGGAAATATGAACCGAGATATTCCGTTAAAATTGCCCAACTCGCGGTTCAGACAGGTCTTTATCCTTTATTTGAAGCAGAATATGACAGGATAATTTCCGTCAAAAAGATAAGTAAAAAGATTCCGGTTGAGGAATACCTTAAACTTCAAGGAAGATTTAAACATCTGTTTAAGGATGAGGCCGGCAAAACGGAAATAGAAAAGATACAAAAGATAGCCGATGAAAATATTGCCCGCTACGGTTTAATTTAATTAAATTTAAATTAATGACATCAAATAATTACATAAATAATAGTAGTTGTTATGATAAATTTAAAGAAAAGATTATCGATGGCAGGTTAATAGCCGGAGAATTAGAATCTTCCTTAGCGCTTAAAATCGGCGGGTTAAAAAAAGCGGGAATAGTGCCGTTAATCGCCGTCATTTTGGTTGGAGAAAATAAGGCTTCCGTTATATATGTCAGGAATAAAGAACGCGCCGCAAAAAGGTGCGGGATACTATCTCAAAAATTTATTTATCGGGAAGGCTTAACCGAAAAAGAGCTTTTGAACAAGATAGAGGAATTAAATAACGACCCTTTAGTTCACGGAATTTTAGTCCAGCTTCCCCTGCCGCTTCATATAAATGAAAAAGCCGTTATGGATGCAATCAGTCCCAATAAGGATGTTGACGGCTTCCACCCTTTAAATGTAGGAAAGATTTTTACGGAAAATTCGCCTTTTTACCCCTGTACCCCGTATGGAATTATTAAAATGCTCGATTATTACGATATTTCGGTTAAAGGGAAAAATTGCGTCATAATAGGCCAAAGCAATATCGTAGGGAAGCCTCTTGCCATAATGCTTATGAACAGGCTTGCCACCGTCGTCTCGCTCAATATTTTCACAAAAGATATTAAATGTTTTACAAAGGGGGCAGATATTTTAATTTCAGCCGCAGGCAAGGCAAATCTTATCGACGACAGCTATTTAAAAGACGATGCGGTTGTAATCGATGTCGGCATTTCAAGGCTTGATGGGCATATTTGCGGAGATGTAAATTTTGAAAAGGTTATAGGAAAGGTTTCCAAAATAACCCCTGTCCCAGGCGGCGTTGGACCCGTAACCGTTTCGGTTTTAATGGAAAACACCGTCAAGGCGGCAATGTTATCTAATAAGATAGACGAGAATATATGATAGTTACCAAACAAAAGGAGTTAGAAGATATAATTAAAAAAATCCGCGGTTCCGTTTTTATATTTGGATGCGGGATATGCTCCGATACCTCGAGGACGGGAGG
>JAJYQZ010000306.1:1944-4232 GCA_021794335.1 bacterium | reverse complement strand
GACGCTTCGGAATTGGAAAAAGTTATTTCAACCGCGGTCGATATTTATTATAATGATAAAAAAACATTGAATAGCATTATAACGAACGCTATGAATTTAAACCTTTCATGGGATAAAAGAATCGACGATTATATATCCCTTTACAACGATATGCTAAACATTAAACATTAAACATTAAACATTAAATGTCATTCCCGCGAAAGCGGGAATCCAGTCTTTACAACGATATGTTAAACATTAAACATTAAACATTAAATGTCATTCCCGCGAAAGCGGGAATCCAGTCTTTACAACGATATATTAAACATTAAACATTAAACATTAAATGTCATTCCCGCGAAAGCGGGAATCCAGTCTTTACAACGATATGTTAAACATTAAACATTAAATACGGGATATATATGCTATTAAGTTCTATTTTAAAAAACGACGATAGGCCCCTTTTAACCGGTACGGGCAATAACGCCGGCCAAGGCGTTAACCGGCCCGTGACCGTGAGCTTTGCCGTTAGCGGCGCGGTTTCCTATTCTAATATACTTATTGCGGATGATAACTCGGTAAATGCCAATCTAATGAAAGCAATTTTGGAATCTACGGGAGAAAGGTACAATATTACCATTGTAAGCGACGGCAAAGAGGCGCTCGACATGATTTCGTCAAATATAAATTTTGATTTAATTATACTAGATATTATGATGCCGAAGGTTAACGGTCTTGAAGTTCTAAAAGAATTGCGCAGGGAAGATAACAACATAGAGCCGGCGCAAACCCGCCTTCGTTGCAATTTTCCCGTTATGATTGTGAGCGCTTTAACAGATCCCCTGACGGTTGCCAGGGGAATTGAAATGGGAGCGAACGATTATATGGTAAAACCGATTTCCAAAGATGTCTTTAAAGCTAAAGTTGTTTTTTTGATAAATCAAAAAAAGATGTACGACGCACTAATTAACATTTCCTGCAAGAATAACGGCGAATAAAAATTTTAATATTAAAGGAGATTTTGTTTTCTGAAGAAAAATAATTTTATAAATGGTGTCATGGCAAAAATCCTGATTTACGGCGGGGGGAATGCCGCTAAGACAATGATCGACATGTTTGAAGGCGATAAAAACATCGATATTATCGCCTTAGTTGCCAGAGATTTAAATAAAGAGGGCGCAATTTTTGCGAGGGAAAGGGGTATTAAATGCCTTACAAGCATTAAAGAAGCGCTTAACGGCGGGCTTGACTTTAATATCATATTTAATTTAACAGGAAACCCGCGGTCATCTCTTCCAGAGCTTAAAGAGCTTGCGGACAACGGCGTAGAGATTATAAATTCCGTCAGCTCTAAGTTAATTTACGACCTTCTTTACGATAGGCATAAAAGCCACATCGATAAAGAAATCATAATTAAGCAGTTAAGGGAGCAAAAAGCATATTTTCAAAATATTCTCGACGATTCTTTCGATATGATTGTCGTTACCGATAAACACGGCAAGATTACCGAGTTTAATAAAGGGGGCGAAAAGATACTTGGCTACTCCAAAAAGGAGATAATAGGTAGGAAGGCTTCCGATTTATATGTAAACCCGGAAGAAAGGGACGATATTCTTTCAAAGCTAAAAAAAGACCACTTCGTTGCAAATTATGAAACCGTCTTGCAAAGAAAAGATAAAAGTCTTGCGGATATATCCCTTACAATATCGCGCATTTTAAATAAAGACGGCGATATAATCGGAACAATCGGCATTTCTAAAGATATTACGGAAAAAAAGCTATACGAAGGGGAGCTTAAAGAACTTAACGAAAGCCTTGAAAACAAGGTTATGGAAAGGACAAAACAGATTGAGGAGAGCAATAAGGAGCTTGCCAGGGCAAACGAGCTTAAATCAAAATTTATCGCAAATATGTCGCACGAACTCAGAACCCCGCTCAACGCTATCATAGGCTATTCCGACCTTCTCGTGGAGTCGAAAGAGATTACCGATAAACATAAACAATATATAAATAATATTCTTATTTCAGGAAAACATTTGCTTCAGCTTATAAACAACATATTAGATATAGCAAAAATCGAAGCGGGAAGATTTTCGTTGGAATACTCCATATTTTCGTTAAAGGATGCGCTTGATGAAGTTATATCTGTTTTAAAATCCCTTGCGGATAAAAAGAATATATCTCTTAATGTGAATTATGACTGTAGTTATGATTATAAAATATATGCCGATAGAATAAAATTCAAACAAATAATTTATAACTTATTAAGCAATGCAATCAAATTTTCTTTTGAAAATACCGAAATTAAT
>JAJYQZ010000306.1:0-1844 GCA_021794335.1 bacterium | reverse complement strand
ATTCTAAGCGAATTAAAATCGGATAGGGATACAAAAAACATACCTGTAATTATAACAAGCGTAATCGACAATAAAGATCTCGGATTTGCTCTGGGAGCTACCGACTACCTCATAAAGCCTATCGACAAAGAAACCCTGATTTATACGCTATCCCAGTTTACTCTTACTTCGAAAAGAAAAAGAAGGCAGGTAAATATTTTATTGATAGACGATGACCCCATCGTCCATAAAATGATAGAAAAAATCCTTGTCCCCGAAGGTTTTAATGTTCTTAACGCTTATAACGGAGAAGAGGGGCTTAAAACGGCGATAGAACTTAAGCCGGATTTAATCCTGTTAGATTTAATTATGCCGGATATCGACGGATTTGAAGTTGCCGAGAACATTAAAAAGCACCCTATCTCTGCTCAAATTCCCATTTTTATTATAACTTCAAAGGATCTGTCCATCGAAGAAAGGCTGAGGCTTTCCGGCAACATCGAAAGAATAATCGGCAAAAAAGCCTTTTCAGCCGAGGAACTCAGCCGTTCGATAAGGGAACTGGAACTTATATATCCGCAAAAGGCGGGACTTTTTGATGAAATTACGGGCCTGTTAGACCATAACTACTTTAATATAAGGCTTGCTCAGGAGATTAGCAGGGCTAAAAGGTATAATATAGCATTCAGCGTGGTCTTTTTCGATATCGATAATTTTAAAGAGTATGCGGGGATAGTCGGTAATTTCCATTCCGATATAGCCCTTAAAAAGATTGCGGACACTCTAAAAAAATATTTAAGGGGTTCCGATGTAGTGGCGAGATTCGGATATGATGAATTTGCCCTTATACTTAATAATACTTTGAAAGAACCGGCAGCTTATGTTGCAAATAGGTTTTGCTCCATTATCAGAGACTACCCGTTTTATAAAGAAGAGGAACTTAAGTCGAAAAAATTGACGGCTTCGGTTGTTGTTGCCTCGTTTCCGAAAGACGGAGATTCTCCTGAGGAACTTATTTCTAAAATCTACAATAGATTGTGCGATGTTAAAAATTCCGGCGGCGGCGCGGTAATCGAGGTAAGCTAATTTAAATAATTTTACTAATTATGTATTATGGCTGCAAAAAATAACAGGCAACGCAACAAGATTCTTATTGTCGAAGACAATAGGATTAATATGGATCTTTTAATAGCGCTTCTTGAGCCTTTTAATTTTAACATAATAACGGCGCCAGATGGATACGAGGCTATAAAAAAAGCCGATGAAAATATAGACCTATCTTTAATTTTACTTGACATAGGTCTTCCGGGAATAGACGGCATCGAAGTATTTAAAAGGCTTAAATGTATGGACGCAGCGAAAAATGTACCGGTTATTGCCGTTACGGCGCACGCTATGGCAGGCAACCGGGAACACCTTTTGTCGTTAGGTTTTAACGATTTTGTCGAAAAACCGATCGACAAAAACATACTTTATGAAAAAATTAGAGGTTATATAAAATAAAATTTGACTGACGATTTTAAATTTTACACAGAATTAATAGTTCGATATGAAGAAACGGATGCGATGTCGGTTGTCTATTACGGCAAATACTTCGTTTTCTTTGAAGTGGCGAGAACGGAATATCTTAAAAATATCGGTTATAACTATGTAAATATCGAACGGGACGGATTTTATTTTGTCGTTGCGGAATCTAACTGCAAATATTTTAACCCTGCAAGATACGACGACGATTTAAAAATTTTTGCAAAAATAGAATATGTTAAAAATTCGAGCTTTAATTTTTTATATAATATTGTTAAAAAAGGTAAAAATGAAAATGAAAATTCGAGCGAACCGGATGTAAATATAGCAAAAGGCAATAC
>JAJYQZ010000204.1 GCA_021794335.1 bacterium | reverse complement strand
TCCATATCGTATATTCAGCGAAGGTTCAGGATAGGTTTTAACAGGGCCGCAAGAATTATGGAAAAACTTCAAAACGACGGCATACTGACAAAAAAAGGGAGAACATAAAAATGAAGAAAAAGTTGTCCATTTCCGTCTGCGTAAACGGCATGCGTTTACAAGCATACGGACAGAAATATCCGCAAAATCGGGAATCCGGTCTTCCGTCATTCCTGCGCAGGCGGGAATCGAATCTTCCGCCGTCATTCCCGCGCAGGCGGGAATCCATAACTGCTAAATTAACTAAATTAGCCATACCGTTTTTAATTTTACCCATATTTTTTTTAATAGGTTTTATACCGAAATCTTACGGTAAGTCCGGTAATACCGGCAATATAATCGGGAAAATCGAAGCAAAATATAAAACCGTTCGTTCCATAAGCGCATATTTTTACCAAAAAGAGATTATCCCCGGGTATTCGCAGAATATGGCCTTTAAGGGTTATTTTTATTATAAATATCCGGGCAATATGGCATGGGTTTATACCTATCCCATACATAAAAGGCAGGTTTTAAAAGGCGATAATCTTTATATCGTCGATAGCGGCATTAAAAAGGTTACGGTTATTAATGTAGGCAAAGAAAAAGGAGGATTCCCCCCTAATATTGTTGCCGTAATCGGAAGTTTGACCAAGTATTTCAGGGTTGAAAGCGTAAAGAAAGACGCCGGAAAAGGAATTATCGATGTGGGATTAAAACCCTTAAGCCTGCAAAGGGCAAAGGAGATTTATATCGATTTCGCAATAAACAGCCTTAAGATAACCTCATTAAAAATTTTAACATATCAGGGTCAAAGTATAATATTTCATTATTCTAATGTCCGGTTTAACAGGCATATAAATAACAATATTTTTAGCGTTAATTTTCCGTCAAGCTATACAATAATAAAAGAAAACTAAGTCATTCCTGCGAAGGCAGGTACGCTTTAAAGCCGTCGGCATTTAGACGGCTCATCCAGAAAAACTAATATTAAAAGGGAGGCTTAAATGCCGTCTTTCGATGTAGTTTCAAAAGCAGACCTTCAGGAAGTCGATAACGCAATAAACCAGGCCGTTAAAGAAATAACGGGGCGATATGATTTTAAAGGCACAAAAAGCGAAATTAAAAGACAGGAAAATATCGTTACCGTCTTAGGCGACGACGATTATAAACTTACTGCCGTCATCGACATATTCAAGGGAAAACTTATAAAAAGGGGTGTGTCGGTAAAATTCTTAGATTTTAAAAAGAAGGAAGAAGCATCTAAGGGAATGGTGCGGCAGGAGGTCGAGATCAAGGAAGGGATAGATAAAGAGGCTTCGAAAAAAATAATTCAGGAAATAAAAAAGGCAGCCCCCAAGGCGGCGGTTGAAAACCTTAAAGACCATTTACGGGTGAGTTCAAAATCCAAAGACGAGCTTCAGAACATAATTTCGCATTTACGAGCTTTCCCTTTAACCATAGAATTATCCTTTATAAATTTTAGGGATTAGTGTCAATAGCATAAATTTTAAGCAAATTTTTTATTATTGCATAAATTTTAAGCGCATTTTAATTTAATAAATTTTTATTGCATTTTTATGTAAATTAATGTTATTTTATCGAAATTAAGCTAAAATTTAATATAAATTTGATATATTTGTCATGAAAAACCTAAATTTTATGATAATTTTAAGTTCATTTTTACGATATGGCATATTTATTGCTCAAATTAATCTGGAGGCATCATGAAAAAGGTGGAGGCAATATTTAAACCGTTTAAACTAGACGATGTAAAAGAAGCCCTTAATAATATCGGTATTCACGGCTTAACGGTTACGGAGGTTAAGGGCTATGGCAGGCAGAAAGGACATACCGAATTATACAGGGGAGCCGAATATGTGGTTGATTTTATACCAAAGGTAAAAATCGAGGTAGTGGTTTCCGACGAACAAGTCGGCTTAGTAACGGAAGCAATATTGTCGAGCGCAAAAACCGGCAGGATAGGGGACGGCAAAATTTTCGTTTTGCCGGTGGAAGAGGCCGTGAGAATAAGAACGGGGGAAAAGGGCGAGGAAGCTCTTTAAAAAACTGTTATTCCGCGTAGGCCGAAAGGCAGGGAGCGAAGCGTTAAACCAGGAACCATTGGGCACTTTTTTATTTATAAATTCAATAAATCTTAATTTTTTAAATTTTACGGAGGGAAAATGACGGAAAGCGAAGTTATGCAGTATATCAAAGAGCAGGAGATCCAGTTCGTGGATGTAAAGTTCTGCGACCTGCTTGGAACGTGGCAGCATTTTACAGTACCAGTTAGCGAAGTGTCAAAAGATACTTTTAAGGATGGATTCGGTTTCGACGGTTCAAGCATAAGGGGGTGGCAGGCAATCGAAGCATCCGATATGCTGATTATTCCCGATGCCTCTACCGCTGTTATCGATAATTTTATCGAGGCTAAAACTTTATCTTTAACATGCAATATTAAAGACCCTATAACGGGTAATTTTTATGATAAAGACCCGCGTTACATAGCGCAGAAGGCCGAAAAGTATTTAAAATCCACGGGTATCGCCGATACGGCTTATTTTGGACCGGAAGCAGAGTTTTTTATATTCGACGATATAAGATACGACCAGACTTCCAATAGCGGTTATTATTACATTGATTCCGAAGAAGGCGTGTGGAATACGGGAAGGGACGAGATGCCGAATCTCGGGCATAAGCCGAGATATAAAGAAGGTTATTTTCCGGCAGCGCCTATAGATTCCCAGACCGACATCAGAAACGAAATGGCGTTAGAACTTCAAAATGTCGGGATAAGAGTCGAAGCCGCTCATCACGAGGTTGCCACCGGCGGTCAGGCCGAAATCGATATGAGGTTTGATTCTTTAACCGCTATGGGCGACAATTTTATGTGGTTTAAATACATAATTAAAAATGTTGCAAGAAGATATGACAAGACCGCTACTTTTATGCCGAAACCGCTTTTCGGCGATAACGGTTCCGGCATGCATGTCCATCAATCCTTGTGGAAAAACGGACAGCCGCTATTCGCGGGCAAAGAATATGCAGGATTGTCGGAAATGGGGCTTTATTATATCGGCGGGATATTAAAACACGCAAAGGCTTTATGCGCTTTTACCAATTCAACGACAAACTCCTACAAAAGATTAGTCCCCGGTTTCGAAGCGCCCGTCAATTTTGTCTATTCCTCAAGGAACAGAAGCGCCGCGGTCAGAATTCCTATGTATTCAAATTCGCCGAAAGCAAAAAGAATAGAATACAGAACCCCCGACCCTACCTCAAATTGCTACATCGCTTTTTCCGCATTGCTTTTAGCCGGTTTAGACGGCATCCAAAATAAAATTCACCCGGGCAAGCCTGTCGATAAAGATTTATTTACATTATCCAAAAAGGAGCTTAAGAATATTCCCGTTGCGCCGGGTTCTCTCGAAGAGGCGTTGAAAGAACTTGAAAAAGACCATAAATTCCTGCTTCAGGGCGGAGTGTTTACGGAAGATGTAATACAGACATGGATCGAACGCAAAATGGAAAACGATGTCCAGCCCGTTCGCATGAGACCCGTTCCTTACGAGTTTGCGTTGTATTACGATATATAAATCTTTTTGTTTTTATATAATCGAAGAAAATAGAAGTAAATAAAATAATTAAGATGCGCCGGAAAATTAAAAACCTGTAATAGGCTTTTAAAACCGGCGTTTTTTTGTTTTTAAGTATTGCAGGAAATATTTATTTATGGTATCATTATATACAATTTGTGATACCAAATAAAATATATTTATAATTAAGGATATTAAGATTATGAGGAACATAAAGCATACTTTTAGTTTAAGGGTTAATAACGATAATGTGTACGAAAGCCTGAAAAAAATATCAAAAAAAAGGGGGTACCGCAGCGTAAATAGACTGATTAACGATATTCTAAAAGAGGCTGTTAATAAAGAGGGTTCGCTTCCCGATATATTTTATAAAACAAAAGAAGTCGATAAGTATATAAAATTTAAAAGGGAAGATATTTATGACAGGCTCTAAAAAAGTATTAATAGATACGAATATATGGATTTATGCTTTTCTGTCGGAAAAAACCGGTAATGAAAAAAATAAAATAATTTTACAATTTCTGGAGGCTGAGATAAAACAAAACTTACTCGTTACTTCAATTCAGTGTATTAATGAATTTCACGATGTATTGAGCAGAAAATACGGCACCCGCGGTGGGGAAATAAAGCAATATATAAACGGCATATGTGAAATTTCCGAAATTATTCCTCTGAATATAGATGTTTATTGGAAAGCCTTAGACTTAATAAAAAAATTTAAATTTTCTTTTTGGGACAGCCTTATAGCATCGGCAGCTATTTTAAACGATGTCGAGATAATATATTCCGAAGACTTTCAAAATAATTTCAATATCGAAAAAAGCCTTAAAATATTAAATCCATTTAAAAATTGACATAAAATAACTCTCTGATTTCAGCTCTTAAGCCTTATAATTTCGGCCTCAATATCACTTATAATTTCGGCATTCTCAATTTTATCGTCAATGCTAAAGATAATAAAAACTTTGCCGGCGTATTTTTGCTCGAATTCTTCGAAGCTTGCTTTCATTCTTTCCGAAATAGAATAATTTCCGAAGTTTGCCCTTGCCGTTACCGGCTTTATCTGTATCCCGAAAGCCTTATCTCCGACCCATCCGAGATAATCGATGTCCCCCGCGTGGTCAAGCTGAGGGTCGGACTCGGTAAATTTAACATCCGTAAACCGCTTAGCCAGATTTTCGTTCACGACGGATTTTTCCCGCAAAAAACCGTCATATGTTCTGCAAATTGTCAAATTGTAAATGTAGTCTATGCAATCATGAAGGTTTAACTGCCTGAATGCCTCCTCCCATTCGGGTATAACGATTTCTTTGATTTTAATGTAAAGTCTTTCGCCAAGCTCTTCAAGTTCTTCTTTTGTTATCTTGGTTTTGTTTTTTCCTTCCGTGTATGCATTCTCAAAATACCATCTTTCCCAGTCTTCGATAGACTTAGGCTGGCACTCCCTTATCAGAGCCATGACGGCACCCACCTTATTCGGCCTCGATAACTGGTAAGTCTGGCAGGTGTAATTGAGCACCTTTTCTTTTTTGCCGAATTCTTTTGAATATTTTTCTTTTTTAGTTTTCGGCATGATCCTCTTTTGTCATGTTAATAAATCTTTCTTTATATTTAAAATCCGTATTCGTATCGACCGCAACCAACCCTTCTTTTATAAGATGGGCGTTAATAAAAGTCTTATTTTGCAAATAAAGGTAGCAGAGAAGGTTATTTTTATTGTCGTACTTCAAGCTGTCATATCTTAAGAACACCTTTTGTCCTCTTAATTTTTCCATAAGATAGACACAAGCCTTGCCGTTCAAAATCGGGTTTTGTTTAATGCCGAGCAATCTTACCGTTAAACCGTTATTAAGTTTTATAAATTCGGGACTTATTACTTCTTTTACCGTAAAATATTCCTCGCGCTTTTTACTGTTTTGGTCAATTTTAGAGCCAAATTGCAACTTTTTAAGGTCGATTTTTTTATTGAGATTATGTGGGTCTTTGAAAATATACGGGAGCTTGCTTACCATATCCTGATAATCTGGATTATCTTTATCATTATGGCTGTCATAAATAAAAACATCGCCACCTTTTTTCGTTTCCTGCGCGAGCTTGTTTTTAATCGTATCTATAAAATCGGGATTAATTTCGTATCCTGCAGAATTGCGGTTTAAGTTTTTTGCCGCAAGAGAAGTAGTTCCGCTTCCGAGAAACGGGTCGAGCACGGTATCGGAGGCAAAAGAAAACATTTTTATCAATCTTTTCGGCAATTCCTCCGGAAACATTGCTATATGTGCATCCTGCTTTGCTCCTCCGAAATTCCAGTGTCCCTGAAAATAAGAATTCCATTCATCTTTTGTAAGCTTTGACGATTCTTTATTTTCTTTTGTAGTTTTAGGAGGGATGCCGCCTTTTTTAAAGATTAGAATGAATTCGTAGTCTAATTTTAAAATGCCGTTCCTTGGATACGGATAAGAGCCCATTACTACCGCCCCGCCGGTGGTATTCGATGTGGTAACCTTCTGCCAGATAATTGCCCCCATATAATCGAATCCAATTGTTTCGCAGAATTTAATAATTTCCGTTCTAATCGGAATCACCTTGTATCTTCCGTAATAAACGGCTCTTGCAAACTGGTCGCCTATATTTATGCATAATCTGCAGCCTTTGTGCAAAACCCTGTGGCACTCGTTCCATACGAGATTAAGATTATTTATGTAGCTTTCGTAACTATCGTTAAAACCAATTTGACCGGATACCCCGTAATCTTTTAACTGCCAGTAAGGCGGGGACGTTATGACGAGATGGACGCTTTCATCCGGAAGCTCGTCCATTTTTCTTGAGTCCCCTATAATTATTTTATGATTTGTTTTAATCACGCTTAAACCTTTATAATTAAACATATTCAAGAAATCATTATGCCATAAAAATTATTATTTTTCGTAACGGGTTATCCGAATATCCCAAGGTGTTTTTTAAAACGGTATGTCATCGTCGTCCTGACTCCCCGCCCCGCCGTAGCCGCTTTCGGCATTTCCGCCCTGATGGGCATAGTTATTGCTCCCTGTTGCGCCGCCCTCTTCGGCAGTTTCCGCCCCGCTTCCCGCCCCGCCTTTGGCGCCCAGCAGGACGATATTGGTCGCGACTATTTCCGTAATGTATTTTTTGTTTCCTTCTTTATCGTCGTAAGAACGGTTGTTAATTTTTCCCTCGATAAAAACCTGTTTTCCTTTATTTAAATAGTTGGCGATGCTCTGCCCCATTTTTCCGAACACGACGATGTTGTGCCATGTCGTCCTCTCATTTTTAGAACCCGATTTATCGTTAAAATATTCCGTTGTTGCTATAGAAAACCTGAGGATTGCCAATCCGTCGGGAGTGTAGCGAAGTTCAGGGTCCTTGCCCAGATTTCCGATTAATAATACCTTATTAAGACTGCCCATAATACCTCCAAAGTTTTATTATTTTTATTAATTGATTTTTGTGAATAATAAAATCTATAATAATTTAAGTAAACCCTTTTGGCAAGTTAAAATTATTTTAAATTTTTGTTACGGTAATGTTACGATTTTGTTAAGTTTAG
Source organism: bacterium (assembly GCA_021794335.1). The sequence continues at coordinate 11,671 of JAJYQZ010000204.1, read as the reverse complement.
GTTAAATTTTAAGCGCAGCCCGGCGCAATTAATAAAAAAAATAGATATGATACATATAATAATATATAGTAATAACATAATAATTTTATTTGACCTTTTTTAATAATGGAGTATAATTAAATTGTAAAATATACACCGGAGTTTTGCAAAAATATCGCTTTAGCATTAAATTATTTAACGGTTCATTCATAATAATTACTTATTAGTCGGGCGTATGAATAAAAACATCGTTAAAATTAATAATAAAGGCGCTTCCTTATTGGAGGTTTTGATAGCTATGATAATACTGACCGTTGCTTTTTTAGGAGTGATGGCGTTATCTATTTCTCTTCTTAAAAACAATTCGCTTTCCACTAAAATAAATACCGCCACGAGTATCGCCCAGATGCAGGTCAGTCAGTTAAACTGTTTAGGCCTTGCGGGCGTTCCAAGCTATTTTAATGCTTCCCCTATCGCGGTACCGGCAGCAGGATGTCCGGCTGGCGCTACATGTTACGAATATGAAATTACCCCCACCGTTACTAATCCTGTTACAGGGATCGATACAAGAAGTACGGTAGGCACGGTAACTAATCCTAAGTGCATTAATTCCGCGCTGAATGTTGGCGGGCCAGCTCCCGGCGGACTTCCTTCTAACTACGGCATCGGCATTACTACCCCTTATGTGGTAAAAATAACATTTGAGCCTAACCCTGCGATTTCCGCCGCCGCTTACAACACACAGGTCGATGTGGGTTGGGATGTGTTCTGGAATGCGGCGAATACGCAAATTATATCAATGAGGCATGTTATAACAATGTATAATACTATATCATAAATTTATGTATAAGCAGGCTAAATGTCGCTGGCTATAAGCTCTTTCATAATTATTATTTATATTAATATTTAGAAAATTTGTCAATTATAAAATGAATAAATTATTTGCGGGTAAAGAGGGCAATAAAGTTTGTCCAAATAAGAGAACCGCTTTGGGCAATAAAGGATTGACTGTCGTTGAATTAATTATAGCTCTTGCCATATCCTTGATAGTCGTGGGAGCGGCAAGCTTTATCCTTTTATCGCAATCGGGGGTATTTAGGGCAAGCAGGTCTATTTCGACCGAACAGCAAAGGCTCAATACGGCATTTAATACAGTTAGATATTCTTTAAGGATGGCAGGCTTCGATTACGGACAGAAGATTTTTATGACGGATTATATTAATCAGGCAGCTTCGGGTTCTTCGCCGCTTCTTCCGCCTGTTCAGGTTTATCCCGCCGCCCCCGGCGTTAATCCTTACGAAATTTTTATAATGTACAACACTGCCGTAAATCCTTCTGATCCGTGTACTATAACCTCGGCTGCTGCTCCTCAAGGTTCCGCGATATTTAATGTGTCAGGCGGTTGCAGCGCCGGCGATTTTACCCCGGGTCAGATTATTACCATTGTTAACCCGGTTTTTGCTCCAAAAGTCGCGGCTTCGCCTCCCAAGCCTCCAATAACATTATGTGTAACCCATGTTTCGGTTCCCGCCGGTCAGATTCAGGCAAATCCGGGTAACGGCGTCGGCGGTGTCGGAGCGGGAGCGGGAGCGGTATGTGCCGCCAATCCTAATAAGGTGCCTCCAGATAGTGTCGCCGGAGGCAGTGTTTCCGTTCTCAAGCAGGTCATGTTTTACTGGGGAAACAGTTCCGCCGATCCCCTCCCGGCGGGTACGGGTAATCCTCCTTTTGATTTCCCCGCGGGTAATCTTTTTGCTCCTTTCGATTACGCAGGCGCGTTATATGAATGTACGGTGGGGCCGAATGCCACCAATCCTAATGCCCCGTTTTATGTGCTGGAACCGCCATATTACTCTACATCGCCGGCGGCGTATACCCCCCCAACTTGTCTTAATAATAATGTTTTAAAACTTGATAGTTATGTATCGTCTATTACTGTTTCGCCTGTTTTAAACAATCAATGTGTGCCGGGGTCTCCGCCGTCAAATAACTGCTGGCCGGTGGCGGCAGGCTTCCCCGCCCCCGCTTATAACGATAATCTATCTATAACCGGCGAATCCAATGTTGCATTGTCGGATTCGCCCGCTTACAGCATTCATGTTCCGTATAACGGCAATTTGAACGGGGTTAACGCTAAAGGAAACGCGGGACAGATTGTTGGAAACAATATATTAAAGATGCTTACCTCGAACATATTTTTAAGGAATATTAATTATGGACATTAAAATAAGAATAAATAACAATGACGGCATCGCGCTTTTAACCGTCCTGTTAATAACCATAATACTCAGCCTGCTTGCCATGGTAGCTATAAGCACTACCGGGGATGATGTAATGAACGCCGGCGGCAATACGGCGGCGCAATATACATTTAATGTAGCAAATTCAGGGATGAACATGGTCATATCGCAGATTGGAACCGGCACGGGGACAAATGCCGGACCGGGATGCGCCGGACTCCCCTTGAGCGGCTGGTATTACTACTCTACAAGCGGCAATAATAATTGCAATGCAAGCGCCGCCTCTCCCGTTTTTAATGCCTCTGTCAGTATAAATCCATATTTTTTCGGTTTATTAAATTTCCCCGTACCCGCAAACGACAGCCACTATGTTAAGCCTTTTGGATTTGAATATAGCGGGGTTTACGGTCCGGTTCCCGGCTATAGTTATCCGTTTTATAAGGCAACCGTGAATTTATTAACCCAAAATAATACTTCACATGTGATTCAAGTAGGGATGACTTTTGAATATGGGCCTATAATAAGTCCGGGTTATCCATAATAAATAAAAAATAAATAAAAGTAAAATTTAAATAATTAAAACGATAAAGTGGTGCATATAATTTAATTAATAAGGGATAAGGAGTTAAGAAAATGTTGAAGCGCATTAAAAATAACAAATCCTTATTTATTTTATTTTCAACTCTCATAATTGTTTTCGGAATGTATATAATTTTATTTACGTTTACGAAAACGGCAACGGCGGCATATGACCCCGATGTCGATTCGCCGCCAAACATCGGTCAGAGCGCGCCGCCGAATATTTTAATTTTCCTCGATACCTCCGGTTCGATGATGTGGAACGAAAAGGTAAACTGGAGCAACGGGACCGACGCCCCCGAAACATGGCTAGGACCAAACGTTCAGGCCCCCGGCTCTAACAGCATGTTTTCAAAGATATATAACGCGAAAATGGCGCTTCAGGACATCGCAACCAACCCTGCTTATTCAAATTTTAACTATGCTTTTGCGACCTTCCAGCCGCTTCTTTTATCTAATACCGCCGCTAATTGCATATACGCCAAAAACGCCGACGGCGGTCTTGACTTTACTAATACTTCGACCCTTCCCTATTACCCCGGAAGCCCGGGAGGTTCGGGAACCCCTATCCAGAGCGGGGCTGCAGGCACAGGCATTTACCCGTTTGAATCTGAGGGTTGTACGAGCAACGCTAATTTGACGAGCTCATACTTTGTATCTTATGATTATGGTCCCGATATTATAAATCAGGATTTAAGCGGAACAACATCTCCCTGGGAGTTGTGGGTTCCGCAAGTTACCGGCAGTAATACCGTATCTGGTGGTCCGTTTTTCGAATCTGCGGCTACGGCTGGTCCAGCCATTACGAATATTTTGTGGAAGACTAACGATTACAGCGGTTTCGGCGGCTTAACCGACCCGGCGGGAAGTACTGTTTCGGGATTGAAAGCGGGCGGCGATACGCCTATGTGGTCAATGGTCAGCGATATGACGACTTATTTTACCAATTATATAAGTTCCCTTTCGACAGCTGCGACTTCGACCGCCGGTTCTACTTGCGCAAGAAATTATTCGGTAATTATAACGGACGGCGAGGCAAACGGCTATAATTCCACGGATACCCCTTCGGCGGTTTATAATTTATATAATCCAACTACAACATCTGCATCTAACCCTATCGAGACATTCATAATAGGCTTCGGCTATACTGCGGGCGTGGGAGGAACATCCTATCTTCAAGGGATGGCTGACGGCGGGGCCGGCATCGACCCTTCGAATTCGCCCGCCGGGCTCCAGGTTTCGGGGGCGGCGGCAGGCAGTTCGCCCACGACATTGAACCTGTCGGGCGCTTCCGTGAGCGGCACATATATACCTAACAGCGCAGGCGTCTTAAACGCTGTTTTAGTGGGGGATACGATTTCCGACAACGGCGATGAAAGCTCTGCCTGCGAAACCGAATACGGCGGCGGCGTTTACCTCAGCCCCGCCGACTGCGCAACCGTAACGGCCGTTAATACTAACGCCGATACTATAACTTTGTCGAACACGCTGAATAACACCGCCTCGCTAACCGTTTCGGGAACGGTTTATTTGCCAAACAACCTGTCTGCTCTTACTTCTTCTTTAACGGCTGTTTTTAACCAGATAGAGTCGCAGACGGCCAGCTTTACATCCCCCGTCGTCTATCAGACAAGCAGTTCTTCCGGTTTTGTATATTATTCTAATTTTGAAGCATTTAACCAAACCCTATGGGGAGAGGGCAATATATTTCTATTTCATCTTAATGCTTCCGGGCAGTTAAGCGGACCATCCGGCAACGTTACTTCAACGGGTACTATAAATGTATGCGATTCATATTGGCCGTATCTACCAAATCCACCAAATGCTACTGGTAGTTGTGAGACAACCGATGGCGCTGGATGGCTTTTGAAGACGAGATCAGTTCCAAGAACTATCCTAACTTCCAATTATAATCCTTCAACCGGGGCGGTAGCGCCGGATACCGCAACCGGCGGGACATCCGAGATACCGTTTAATACATCTAATGATTCTATCCTTGCACCTTTATTAGGGATAACCTCCGGTAATTATTCGACTATCTGCGCGGCCGCAACATCTCCTACCGCTTGCGCCGATGATGTTATAAATTTTGTTTTGAATCCTAACCCAAGCGACGGCTGGAAGTTAGGCGCAATTTACCATTCGGACCCGGTCTTAGTGATTCCGCCGCCGTTTGCTTATCCGAGCGCGTCATATCAGCAATTTAAAATAAATAACGCTTCAAGACAGAATGTTTTAATTGCGGGGGCAAACGACGGCATGCTGCACGGCTTCGATGCGGCGGATTCATGGAATACCGCAACAAATTCTTATGCCTGCCTCACCGGAACATGCGGAAGCGAAATGTTTGGTTATATTCCGCCCGATTTATTGCCCGAACTTACTTCATGGTATAATCCGGCATTTCCAGGGTTCAAGGCATGGGCTGCGTCAACGCCGTATCTTCTCGGCGCCTCAGTAATGCCCACAACTCCTAACGGGTATTATTATACCGTTACCACGGCCGGAACATCGGGAACTACTCAGCCTGTATGGCCTACAACTAAGGGAAGCACCGTAACGGACGGTACCGTCGTGTGGACTAACGAAGGGCCTACTTCACCTGACCATGAGTACGAGTTTGTGGATTCTACACCTACCGTTTCCGATATATATTTTAACAATATTTTTTCCGCTTCCGGTACACAGGCGGCGAATACCGAAAACGCCGGCAGCAACGCAAATACGCCAGCATGTGTCGGGGCCACAGGAGCAAATTGCTGGCATACAATCGCGATTTCAGGAGAAAGAAACGGCGGGACAAGCTATTTTGCGCTTGGTTTAACCGATCCTCAAAATATCGGCAGCACATATCCCGATCCTTTGTGGAATTTTTCGGATGCCGCCAATTCCCCGACTCCTGCTGCTACCGCTCCCATGGGCAATACCTGGTCACAGCCCGTTATTTCTTATGTGTGCATGCTGAATCCTTTTTACTCTCCTTCAGACAAGGGAGGGACCGGCATTTGTGAAAACAATCCTCAACCTGCAACTTCAAGTAATACGCCGCAATTCGTTAAAACTTATGTCGCCGTCGTCGGGGGAGGTTACTTGCCCGACAATCCGACAGGCACGGTCATTGCAGGCCAGGCCGTATATGTCCTTTATGCGGAGCCTAATCCCGTTAATACGGGAACCGCTGCCGCGCCGGTTTACGCCGATGAACAAGAATTATGGAAATTCGACGGTTCCAGCACCGGCGGCGCAGATATGAATTATCAGATACCTTCGGCGGTAGCCCCGGTTATGAGCCCTAATTTCAGGCTGGAGGCGTTTTATGTGGGAGACCTCGGCGGGCAGATGTGGGCATTTGATACGCCCGGCGGGCAGGATATTACCTCTCCTGTTCCCAAAACCGATTCCGATATTTTATCGAATTGGACAGGGTGTCCGCTTTTCCAATCAACTGCTACGACAAAGTTAAATATATTTTTTCCGCCCGCCATTTCCTATGATACTTCATATAACCTGTGGCTGTTCTTTGGAACGGGTAATGTGGAAGATTTGCAGGGTTCCAATAGCAGGCCTAATGAGCTGATAGCCGTTAATACTGCGGGAATGGGGGTCGGCGAATGTCCTTCGACCCCGTATAGCGAAGCCGACCTTGGAAATGTAACAGCCCCCAGCACCGCAACGGCTACCTCCTACGGTTGGTATATTAAATTGCAGCTAAATGAAAGGCTCGTAGCTCCGGCTATAGTTTATGACGGCATAGCATATTTTGTCACTTATAAGCCTCTTTCCGGCGCATGCGGTTACGGATATGCAAACTTATACGCAGTTAATTATTTGACCGGAGCCGGCGTTATAACCAATAATGGCGGTGGAACCGTCACATCGATTGGAACTGGCGGCACTTCACAATCGGGAGAAATAGGAACAGGCGTGCCTTCAGCGCCGGTTATTTCCCCTCCCGTCGGGGGTAAGGCAATTTTAACAATAACGACTCAATCGGGTCAGGTGTTTCAGACTACGATACCTGCGCAGCAGTCTAAATTTACGCCGACCTCATGGTTTGAAAACCAAAATCAATAGGCTTCATTTAGTTAGGGTAACCTGTATTGATATTGTATAGTTTCAAGATGTTATGCATTTTAATCTTTTAAAAAATAAAATAAGGATAAAAAAATGACAATAAAATCGTTCATAATCAGCCTATTTTCGGTGTCGCTTGCAATAATTTTTTTATTATGGGCAGGATTTGGGTCTCCTGTTTCGGCAAACCATCGTTTTGAGGCAGCCGCTGAGGCTATCCATCCTTCTTTGATAGTACTTGCTTCATCTTCCTCCGTATCTTCAAATAATTATATTTATGCCGAAGGAGCTGTCTCCCATATCGGTAGTTCGTCCATAACCTTGACTAACGGCGCAACATACCTCATAGACGGCAATACCGTATGCAGCGCTCCCAACAATATGGGAGCGGCAGGTGGAAACATGGAAATTTCCTGCTCTGAGCTTACTCTTAACCAGACCGTTACCATAGAAGCGGTGCAAAATAAAAGCGGTCAACTGGTCGCAGTTAAAATAGCGGTATTTCCCTCTTAATGAATAAATATGAGGTTTTAACTGCTTAAGGCTTAAGGCGGCGCGGGGGCGTTGCGTCTTCCTTTTTAGTCCAATCGCGCTGTCCAAAAAATGGGCAGCGGCGCGTCGATAGCCGACGGAAATTTGCAGGAATATCCGTAATATATATATGATAATAAATGCTTTAAATGGTAAATATCATAATAAATTTTTTTTTAAGCCTTTACTGCTGGGCGGTTATAGCCGCGTTCACGATAATTTTAGGAATGCTTGCCGTTATAACCTCATTTTTAAGCGCAAATGCTTCCCGCAAGATAGCAAAGTTGTGGGGGAAAGCGATATTAAAACTTCTGGGCATTAAGGTTTCCGTTAACGGCTTCGAAAATTTAGACCCCTCAAATTCCTATATTATCACCTCCAACCACCAGAGCTATTTCGATATATTTGTTTTGCTTGCTTATCTTAATATAAAATTCGGGTTTATCGCAAAAAAAAGCCTTTTTAACATTCCGTTTCTCGGCTGGAGCATGAAAAGGCTCGGCTATATCCCCATAGACAGGGAAAACTTAAGAAGCGCGCTTAAAAGCGTTAAAAAATCAACCGAACTCCTTAAAAACAAAACCTCTATACTCATTTTTCCCGAAGGCACAAGGTCTCTTGACGGCAAACTTTTGAGTTTTAAAAAAGGGGGGCTTAATATGTTTTTAAAGCAGGGGAACATGACCGTTCTTCCGGTAGTTATTAAAGGCACTATAAACATTTTAAGCAAAAAAAGCCTTACCGTCCACCCCGGTAAAGCCGTCGAACTTCATATTTTAAAACCGATAGACGCCGCCGAAAAAGGCGGCGGCAATATTATAATCGAAAAAATAGAGCGGGAAACCCGCGCGATATTAGAAAATTAAAAAAATGAAATTTTACTAACATTTTATTAAAATTTTCTTGCAAAAAGAAATATTAGATGATAAAATTTATAGTAGGAGAAATGATAAAAATGTCTGAATTATTAAAAATAGGTAAGAAAGCACAAATAGTTATACCCAAAAAAATTAGAAATCAAATAAATATTAAAGAAGGAGATGAACTCCTTATCGATGCGATAGATAATTCAATAATTATAACTTTAGTTCCAAAGAATATTTCTGAATTTGCAGGTATAGCTAAAGGAATTTACCCAAAAAAATATATCGAAAAAATAAGAAAAGAATGGGATTAAATGTTTTTGTAGATTCAAATATAATAATTTATTATCTTGAAAAAAATGAACGTTTTTTTCCGGCGGTCTTACCTTATTTCGAAAAATGCCAGAAAAAAGAGTTAATTCTTTTTACATCTTCCCTTTCGTTTTTGGAAGTGTTAGTTCCGGTTGTTTCAATAAATAACCGCGGTTTGGAAGCTAAATACGGCTATCTTTTTAAAAATTTTTTAAAAGTTGTGGATATAGATTTGAACATAGCCAAAATCGGCGCATATATAAAAGGCAAATATAGCATTAAGACGCCCGATGCCTTACAAATAGCGTGCGCTTCGAGCGCAAGTTGCGACGAATTTTTAACGGCCGATACCGGGATAGACAAAATAAACGAAATCAAAATAAAGATAATTAAATAAATTAATTAAAATAATCATTATTAATGCTTACATTAAAAGCAATACCCCTTGGGGGACTTGGTGAAATCGGTCTTAACATGATGGTTTACGAGACCGAAAAAGATATTATAATAGTCGATTCGGGTATTATGTTTCCCGAGGATTACATGCTCGGGATAGACATGGTAATTCCCGACATCAGATATTTATACGACCCCGAAAAAAGGCAAAAAATCAGGGGCATCGTTCTCACCCACGGACACGAAGACCACATCGGTGCAATTCCCTACATATTGCGGGAGCTTAACCTTCCGATATTCGGCACCCCTTTTACCCTTGGAATACTTGAGGAAAAATTAAAAGAACACGACCTGCCTTTCAAGGTATCGCTTTTTACCGTTAAAACAGGAAATACGATTACTCTGGGAGATTTTGAAATCGAGTTTATAAGGGTGGCCCATTCGATTATCGACGGGGCGAGCCTTGCCATTAAAACCCCGGTAGGAACTATAATACATACCGGCGATTTTAAATTAGACCAGACCTTAGATAAAAACTCCGCAACCGACATTAACAGAATTGCCCATTACGGAGATAACGGCGTTCTGGCATTATTTTCCGATTCGACCAATATTGAAAAAGAAGGTTTTACTATATCGGAGAACGATATAAAAAAAACATTCAGAAATATTTTTCAGGGCAACGGCAGAAGAATTATAGTAGCCCTTTTTGCGTCAAACATACACAGGATTTCCGAACTTCTTTCCCTTGCCGTAGAATTTAATAAAAAGGTTATATTCAGCGGAAGAAGCCTCCTCACATATACTAAAGTCGCAAGGAAATTGGGGTACTTAAAAATTCCCGAGGATATTTTAATAGACGAGGAGACGATCGACTATTATAAGCCGGAGGAGCTTTTGATATTAACGACGGGAACGCAGGGCGAAGCAATGTCCGCGCTTTCGAGAATATCCGTTAACGACCACAAATATATAAAGATTAAGCCGAACGACCTTGTCCTTTTATCCTCGAAATTTATCCCCGGAAACGAAAAAGCGATATCAAAAATCATAAACAACCTTTATAGAAGGGGGGCGGAGGTTTATTACGAAAATATTTCGGAAATTCATGTTTCGGGCCATGCAAGCAAGGAAGAGCTTAAACTTATGATAAATATAGTAAAGCCAAAATATTTTATTCCGGTGCATGGAGAATTAAAGCATTTGTATCAGCATAAAAAGCTTGCCGTAAGCGCGGGTATTCCGGCGGACAGCGTTTTTGTTCTGGAAAACGGCAACAGCCTTGCATTTACGGAGGATAAGGAATGTCGCGCGGACGAGAAAGTTTACGCTGGGAGAATTTTTGTGGACGGGAAGGGCATCGGCGATGTCGGTACCCACACATTAAAGGAAAGGGCGCATCTTTCGGAAAACGGAATGATTATAGTTTTGCTTGTAGTCGATGCCAAAACATCGAGCATAATATCGGGACCGGAGATTGTTTCAAAAGGCTTTGTCTTCGAGGATTATTTTAAAGAGTTAAACGAAACGCTTCGTAAATTAGTAGTTCATGTTATAGAGGAAAATCAGAAGTACGACACCGTCGATTGGGTGAAAGTTAAGGATGACATCAGGCGGGCGCTAAAGAAATATTTAAATAAGACGATAGACAGGCATCCCTTTATTTTCCCGATGATAACCGAGGTTTAAATTAATATAATTATTTTAATATAAATTTTGTTAAAAACATTTTTTTGAAATTACTTATGATATACTTTAATTAATGTAAACGATTAAAGATATTTGGAATTTAACCGTTTAATTTATAAAGGCTTACGGAGGTGATTAAAATGGCTTGCGCTTCAAAAAAATCCACATCTAAAAGCAAACCGGCAAAAGAAAAAGGCAAATAAGGCAAGGTTGCGCTTTTTGGATCGTCTTGTGCAAAACGCTTTTATTTTTAAGGAGTTTTTTAACACCTTAATTTAAAAGCGTTTTGCCGTTAAAATGGATAAAATGTTAATCTTCTTCGTTTTCTTCGCCGGCATCGTCAGGGCTTTCGCCGCTGTCCATCTTGGAGCGGCGCGCCTTTGTTCTTTCGATTCTGGTATCTATTCTTTTAACAAAGCTGTTGAAAACCCCTTCTATCGCAAAAATCATTTCTTTGTTGGCGTTTCCCAAATGCTCGACGACATCTACGGGGATTCTATCGTATATCGCGTCAACAATCCTGTGCCTGAATTCGGACCTCTTTTCCCTAAAGGATTTCTCGTCTTTTAAAAGCATTTTTTAACCCTCCGCATATTTTTGAATAAAATCGAAACAGCAGGTACACTGGATTACCGCTTCGCTCTCGTGTCTGACGACACTCGTGAAGTTTCTTTGAAACTTTCCTGCTTACGCAGGAATGACACCCGTATATATTTTTGAATAAAATCAAAACATCAGGCAAGTAAAATTATTACTTATTAAATAATTAATGCCTTTATGGCCTATTATATCCTAAAAATTGTGAAAATTCAAATTTAAGGTTATTCCCTTATTCCGAATATTTTTTCCCTATTTCGTAGCCGAGTTTTCCCGAAATGGTATTGCTTGCCTCGATTGTGAGGGGAATAATAATATTTTTGAGCTTTTCCGGCGATGTGCGTATAACCGGAGCGGACACCGATATGCCGCCTATGATATGAGTGGTGTAATCTCTCAAAGGGGCGCCGA
>JAJYQZ010000227.1 GCA_021794335.1 bacterium | reverse complement strand
GCATCTATTATCTCCGTGTTTACTAAGGGTTCATCCCCCTGAATATTTAAAATTATATCGGCGCCGGTACCCGCCGCCGCTTCTATGACCCTGTCGGTGCCGGACTGGTGGGTATCTTTGGTCATGACCACATTTGCCCCGAAGCCGCGGCATGCATCATAAACACGGCTGTCTTCCGTAGCGATCAAAACCTCGGACAGCGCACCTGATTTTATGACGCCTTCATATACATGCCTGACCATCGGCTTATCCAAAATCAAAGCGAGGGGTTTGCCCTCGAAACGCGTTGATTTATATCGTGCCGGAATTACCGCCGCTATTTTCATAGTTTTTCAACCCCTGTCCCGCCGCAGCGGGCGGAAATCTATTTTAAAAAATTATAATAAATAAGTTTTATTTTTTCATATTTATTCTATTTTTGCAATATAAACATCGTATCCGTATTTTGTAATAATTTTAGCAAAATTATAAGCATCTTTTAGATTTTTAAATTTGCCGAACACAACCTTGTAATAAAATATTCCGCGCACTGTTTTAGTAATCACATGAACCCCGGGGACAACTTTTTTCATCTGTTTGACCTTGTTTAAAGCCAAAGGTTTTTTTGTGTATGCCGCAAACTGCAATGTATAGCCAAGCATAGGGGGGGCATATTTCACATTGTAAGAATTAACTATATTTCTAACGATCGGTTTGGGACCAAGATACTGAACCCTGACCAAAGCCGTGCCGGGACCAAGCATCTTTAAAGCCCTTGCCGCTGCGTAAGATAAGTCCATGATTCTATCCCCGTAATACGGCCCTCTGTCGTTTACATAGACCTCAACGCTCCGGTGGTTTCCCAAGTCTGTAACATAGGCATAACTATCGAGCGGAAGGGTTCTTGAAGCCGCCGTTAAATCATACATATTGTATATTTGTCCGCTCGCGGTCGGCCTGCCCTGAAAACCCGGCCCATACCACGACGCAATTCCTACTTCCACATTATGCGATATTTGCTCCGGCGGGTAGTATTTTGGCGGCTGATAAGACGAGGGGTATTTGGGGTAACGCCTGCCGATTATATAAGGAACACACCCCGTAAGCTCAAAGGATAAACCGAAAAATAAGACCGTTAATATTAAAAGCTTAAATATCGACCTCGGCATAAAGTTACACCCTTCCGCGTGGATACTGCAAACCTTGAATTTTTACCCAAATCCCGATTTAGAAAATATTTATATATTCAAATGCTAAGTAAATCTGGATTTGGGGTTTTACATACATATTTCAAATTATTATTTTACATAGTATAATATCAAAATCGACTCACTCGGTAAACAATTTTAGCTTATGATTCTTTCGGTTTCGTCGCGCGCTATAAGTTTATTACTATAAATAAAATGATAACCGTTCTAACATTTGCTTATTCTTTGTAATATTTTTATCTTAGATAAATTTTCAATATAAATTTAATCTTTAATCCGCGTATCAAATGATATGAGCAAACTCTGGCTGTTGCAAAATCTAAAAATTTTCGAACATCTTTCAAAAAAGGATATCGGTTTAATAGACAGCTTATCGAAAATGGAATACTATAAAGAAAATGATACTATATATTTAGGAGAATCTCAATCAAGCCATATTTATATTTTGAAAAAAGGCAATGTTAAAATAACGCTGTCAACGGAATGCGGAAAGGAATTTATAGTGGAGATTTTAAAGCCGAATGAAATTTTTGGCAATTTTGGCGATTACGCGTTTGACGGCGAAGCAAGTTTCGATTTTTTAAACGCCGAAAACGCTTTTGCTTTGACGGATGCGGAGGTTTGCAAATTTAAAAAAGACGACTTCGACAAAATACTAAATCTTTATCCCACCATAGGCAATAAGGTTTTGAAATTAATCGGTTTGCGGTTTAAATATATTTCAACAAAAATTACATCACTGGCATATAAAAGTTTGGACGCTAGAATATCGGATGTTTTAATTTATCTTGCCAATAATTTTGGGGTCGAGGAAGTTCTCGTGCCGTCTTCAACAAATATATTAGAACGCTGCATCCAAATAAATATTAAATTTAAATTAACCCACGAAGAAATTTCAAACCTGACGGGGGCCTCGAGGCAAAGGACAACGATTGTGCTGGATAAATTAAAAGACTTGGGAATTATCGATTTTCGCAAAAAAAAAATTATCATAAAAGATTTAAATAAATTAAAAAAAATAGCCGGACATATCCGGACTTAGGGATATCCGGGACCACATGGATAAAATATACGGTTTGGAATTTTCTTCCGAGGTTATAAGCAATATAATGAATGTTATTGATTTATGAATAAATTTCAATTAAAGAATAAAAACAGACACATAAATCATTGGCGGCAATCTCCTTGGTTTATATTAGTTATATTAGTCTTTGCCTTTGCTCAAGTACATCTGCATCGTGTTGCTTTTGCCGTATTGATTCCAACCTTTATAAAGACCTTTCATTTTACGTATTTCGAGAGCGGTATAATTATGAGCGCCTTTTTTTGGAGCCATGCCGCGGTTCAGATTCCAGTCGGAATATTTTCAGATAAATATGGAGCAAACAGGGTAGTTAAAGTGTGTGTTGCTATTCTTACCATTGGAGTCATAGCTTTTGTTTTAAGCCATAATATGGTAGAAATGCTCATTTCAAGAATTCTTATGGGATTTGGCGGAGCTCTTTTAGTACCTGGAGTGTCTATTATAAGAAAAGATATCCATCCACGTTATCACGGATTAGCCGTTGGAATTATTACAGCTGGAGGGGCATTTGGTGGAACCGTCGGCTTAATTCTAATTTCATTTTTAATTGGAATTTGGAGTTGGAGATTTTCATATGCGATTACAATTATTCCTATATTTCTTGCTTTGTTTTTAGTTATTTTATTTATAATGCCGGTAACGACTATTAATAAAAGTGACGATATAACTGTAAAAAAACCAAAATTATTTTATTCGGACGTTATTAGGAATCCTGCATTATGGTTACTGAGTTTTTCCGTATTGTTTTTTTTCGGTGCGTATTTCAGTTTTTTAACATGGTTGCCGTCATTTTTGGTAGAACACTTTAACACTTCAAATTACCAGGCAGGTTTGATAACAAGCCTCGCCACGGCAGGCACCATTATTTCATGGCCGTTAGCTGGCTTCCTGGCAGATCGTTTAGATCGCCATATCGCGATCTTTCGATACAGCCAATTTCTGAGTTTTCTCTTAATTGCCGCTTTTAGTCTTTTAATGTTTAGAACCTCTATTATATGGACAATAATTGCGTCTTTGACGATGGGTTTGGTTTTTGGGGGAATGTCTCTTCCTTACGTAATCGTTTTAAAATTGTTTCCGTTAGAGTTAGTAGGTACCGCCAATGGTATTATGAATACTTTTAGCTTTATCGGAGCCTTATCCATACCAGTGGTGTTGGGCATGATTATAGACTATACGGGAAATTTTTCTTTTGCTTTTGACATAATGGCGATTTGTTTTTTGCTAGCTTTTATGTTTTCCTATAATTTAAAATTTTCAAGGAATTTTTAAAAATAAAGGGGTCAGATTTATTTATTTTAAAATGCTTTAATAACACTGGATTCCCGCTGAAGCGGGTTGGGACATGAAAAAGGGAATAAAGTAAATAAATAAATCTGACCCCTTTATTTTTTTATAAATAATCATATATATACGGATATTTTGCAGACTATAAATCAAGAGTCAAGTATTTTTGTTATTTTTTTCTGGTATAATTCAGAACCCGTAGGCAGGGCATTTTTGACGGTTCAAGACAAAGTTGTCTTTATTATCCGTTATAAGGTATGTTGTAATGAAAGGCGTTGCCGAAGTATAACGATATAATCGATAAATAGTTGAAAAATATCAAAATTCCGACGGCAATCAGAAGAACTCCGCTTATTATCTGGATTGTCCGGATATATTTTTTAAATCTTTTGAATGCGGTGAAGAACAGATTTAACGAGACTGCGCTTATAAAAAAAGGAACGGCAAGACCCATGGAATATGTAAATAGAAGAAAGCCGCCTTCGAGCGAATTATGAAGCGTGGCGCTTATAAAAAGAATTGAGGCAAGTATGGGGCCTATGCACGGCGTCCATGCCCCCGCGAATATTGCGCCGATTACGGCGGAGCCGATAATGCCCGCAGGCTTATTTTTCAAATTAAATTGGACATCCCTGTTTAAAAACGAAAATATTTTAAGCTTGTTTAAAATCCCCGCGATATATAAACCCATAAGAATGACGACGA
>JAJYQZ010000171.1 GCA_021794335.1 bacterium | reverse complement strand
AACAGTGAATTTGTTGACATTAAAGATGTCGTTTCCCCGCCTTACGATGTGATAGACGAAAAACTTCAAGACAACCTGTATAAAAAATCGGATTTTAACATTATAAGATTGGAACTCGGAAAAGAGTTTAGCGGCGATGGAGGCGGCGATAACAGATATTCCAGGGCTAACCGGTTTTTTAAGGACTGGATTAAGAGAGGAATTTTAAAATTAGAGAACAAAAATTCGATATACATTTATGTTCAAAAATTCTATGCGGGCGGCGCTCTTTATGAAAGAATCGGATTTATATCGCTTTTTTCGTTAAATAAGGCGGATTTCGATGCCGGCGGCAATAACAATGGTATTTACGGACACGAAATGACGCTTTCAAAGCCGAAAGAAGATAGATTTAAGCTCATGGAGGCTGCGAAAGCCAATTTTAGCCCTATTTTTTCGATATTCGAAGATAAGGATTTAAATGTTTTAAACATATTAATCAATTCAATAAAAAATGACGCATCCAAAAAAATTTTCGATTTTAAAGATGATAGCAATACGGAGCATATACTATACGGAATTTCCGACGAAAGCATAATAAAATCTATTCAAAATGAAATAGACGGAAAATCCTTTTACATAGCGGACGGTCATCATAGATTTGAAACATGCGTTAATTTTAGAAACTATGTCAGGCAAAACGGAATAAACGGAGTTAATGCCGATACCTGCATGATGTACTTTGCTCCGGCAAACCAAAAAGGCCTTATTATATTGCCTACGCACCGCTGTATCGTCAATAAAAAAATCGAGCTCGAAGCATTTCTTGACGAAATAAAAGCCGATTTTAACATACGAAAGGTTGACTTGAAAGATTTGCTAAAAGAGGTAAAAAAGGCGGGAGAAAGCAGTGCTTCTTTTGGATTTGCGCATAACTCGGGAAAAAATTTTATATTGTCTTTTAAAAATAATAAAACGGGAAAAGATGCGGACGCCGAAAAAAATCCCATGGAATCCCTCGATGTTTCTATTTTGGAAAATTATGCCTTGAAAAAAGCCCTGAAAATTTCTCAGGACGACATTGACAATCAAAGATATTTAATTTACGAAAAGGATGCAAACAGGGCTTTAGAAAAGCTTAACGACGGGGTTGTGAACGCCGTATTTTTTATGAACCCCACTAAAATAGAAGATGTAATTAAGATAGCCTCGCAAAACTTACGAATGCCGCAAAAATCCACCTTCTTTTATCCTAAACTCATTACAGGCTTAACCATTAATCCATTAATGAGTTAGGAAAACTGCTATCCGCCGTCTGCTTTCTTTAATTTTTAATTCTTGGTTTGATATTCAAAATTGTATTGTTTATATTTTATAAATTAATTATAATAAAAAACTAAACATTTATAAAATTGGAAAAGGAAATGAAGGATTGCATTTTTTGCAATATCGTTAATAAAAAAATAAATGCGGGCGTAGTTAAAGAAACCGATAATTTTATTGTTATAAAGGATATAAATCCGGTTTCGCCGGTTCATCTTTTGTTAATATCGAAAGAACACTACGACAGCATTCTCGATATAAATAACAAATTTAACGGAAATGAAGTATTTGCCTTAATTAACGACCTGGCAAACGATTTTAAGGTCGAAGAAAGGGGTTTTAGAATTGCCATAAACACTAAAGAAGACGGCGGTCAAACAGTGAATCATATGCACATACATTTTATGGCGGGACGCGGTTTTGGCTGGCCCCCAGGTTAAAAATTAAAAAAATAATAAAGGAGAATACATATTAATGGAAGCCTGGTTTTTCGAAAACCAAACCGGCAATTTTGGCATAAAAATTCGCATAGAAAAGATATTGCATCACGAATATTCCAACTTTCAAGAAATCACAGTTTACGATACATTTGAATTTGGCAGGATGCTTGTTCTGGACCAGGCGATTATGTTTACCGATAAAAACGAGTTTATCTACCATGAAATGCTCGGACTTGTCCCTCTTTTTTCGCATAAAAACCCCGAAAGGATTCTTATTATAGGGGGGGGCGACGGCGGGGTTATCAGGGAATGCCTTAAAAATCCCTTTGTTGAGCATATCGACCTTGTCGAAATAGATAAAAGGGTTGTGGATGTGTCCAAGGAGTTTTTCCCGGAAGTATCCTGCGGGCTTAAAGACCGCAGGGTCGAGGTGATTGCGGACGACGGGATAGAATTTTTAAAAAGGGTGGAAGGCAGCGGTAGATACGATGTCATTTTGATAGATTCAACCGACCCTGTCGGTCCTGCCGAGGGCTTATTTAAAAGAGATTTTTATGAGTCGGCCGAAAGAGCGCTGAAAGATGACGGCATCTTTGCGGCACAGACGGAATCCCCGTTTTTTAATAAAAATTTGATAAGGGATATTAATAAAATTATTAAAGATATTTACGAAAAACCGTCTATTTATTATGCTATGATTCCCGTTTATCCCAGCGGCTTATGGAGTTTTACGATAGGTTCCAAAAAATATCAGCCTCAAAATATTAATGAAAGCTATAAAGGGTTTGATTTTACCTCTCTCAATCTTAAATATTACTCGCCCGAAATTCATGCCTCGTCATTTATTTTACCTAATTTTGTAAAGGAGATATGTAAATAGATTTATGAAAATGAATGAAGAAAATTTAATATCAAAAACCGCATCTTTTCTTAACTCCGCAGGTTCTTACGAAAATTCTAAAATAGTTCTTCTCGGAATTCCAATGGATTATACCGCAAGCAATATTCCCGGCTCCAGGTTTGCTCCTAAAAGGATAAGGGAATTATCCGGCACGCTTGAAAGTTATAGCCCCGTTTTCGATGAAACGATAGACGATAAATTTTACGATATCGGCGACATTGTTATGCCGTGGGGCAATATCGACAAAAGCATCAAATTTATCGACAAAATCGCAAAGGATTTATTGGGGGACGGCAAAAAAATTGTCGGCATAGGCGGAGACCACTTGGTAACTTATCCTCTTGTAAAGCAGTACGCGTCGAAATTTAAAGATTTAACCGTGTTGCACCTCGATGCCCACACCGACTTAAGGGATAAGTGGAGCAACGAAAAGTTTTCCCATGCCACCGTTTTAAGACGAGTTTATGAGGTTCTAAAAGAAGGCAGCCTGTACCAGTTCGGCATTCGTTCGGGTTCGAAGGAAGAGTTCGAATTTGCGGATAAATTTACCCGTCTTTATAAATATGATGTTTGCGAACCCCTTAAAAGGGTTATCGGACAGCTAATAGGCAGGGATATTTATTTAACGATAGATATCGATGTGCTTGACCCTGCTTTTGCTCCCGGCACAGGCTATCTCGAAGCGGGAGGGATATCGTCTAAAGAGCTTTTTGACGCCGTATCGTTAATTATATCGGAACTTAATGTTGTCGGCGTCGATGTGGTCGAGGTTTGTCCGCCGACAGATAATTCCGATAGAACATCGGCTATCGCGGCAAAACTTATCAGGGAAATTATTATCGGCTTAAGCAAGAAATCATAATATTTATTTCAAAAAATAATCTAAAGGCAATAAACCAAATTAAAAAAATAATCCAAATTAAAAAATTTAAAAAATAGAAATACGGGAGGAGCGGAACAGTGTTTGAGACGCCTGATACATACACATTAGTGAGCGGGGAGTCTAATGGAACTTCAAAATTGGGGGCATTTGACATTGCAATTCTAAAAGCGGGCATCGGCAATACGAATTTAATTAAATTGAGTTCCATATTGCCTCCAAATTCAACTTTTACAAATAAAATAACATATCCGAAAGGCGTTTTAGTTCCCATCGCTTACGGCTATGCCGTAAGCGATAAGCAGGGCGAAACGATTTCGGCATCCGTTGCGGTTGCCATATCCAGGGAAGACGGATTTGGTGTTATAATGGAATATTCGGGCGTTGCATCTGCAAAAAATGCCGAAGAGACGGTCAGAAAAATGGCGGAGGATGCTATGAATTACAGAAATATCGGGATTAAGGAGATAAAATCGATTGCCGTAGAACATACCGTTACGGTCAGCTGGGGCTGTGCCTTTGCAGGCGTTCCTATGTGGTATTCGAAACTCTTAACTAATAAATAAATTTTAAACAATGCCCGCTCATAACTCCCCTCTCCCTTTATGGCGGAGGAATAGGCGGGAATAAATAAGGAGTTAATTTTTATTGACTAAAACTTTCGTACTTTCAACATCCATTGGCTTATTGTTTGTTATAGCTTTGATTTTTATCGTAGGACCGAAAAGCATATTGCAGATGATAAGCCACTTAAGTATTATAGATTTTATACTTTTATTTTGCCTGTCTTATCT
>JAJYQZ010000273.1 GCA_021794335.1 bacterium | reverse complement strand
CTTGCATGCGAGGGGAGGGCAGTTTTTGCGGTCAAGCCTGAGTGTGCAAAGAAGGCTTTGGATATTCTTAAATCCCACCCGCTCGGTAAAAATGCAAGGGTGATAGGAGTTGTCGAAAACAATAATGATATTAATAATAATAGCCCGGATTTAAAAGGGAAGGTTATTTTAAAAGGCATTTACGGCGTTAATAGATTATTGGATTATCCGTCGGGCGAACTTTTGCCGCGAATTTGCTGATGAAAAATAATGAAAACATTAAAAGGGCTGTAATTAAATTATCCGGCAGGGTTCAGGGAGTGGGTTTTAGGCCTTTTGTTTTCAGGCTCGCAGCAAAATATTGCATTAAAGGTTATGTTTTAAATGATATGGAAGGGGTTGCAATCGATGCCGAAGGAAAGGAAAACGATTTAGCAAATTTTATAAAATTTTTAGATTTAGAAAAACCCCCTCTGGCGGCTATAAATACAAAAACCGTCAATTTTAACCCCCCAGTTTTTTATAATAATTTTAATATTAAAGAATCGGATAAACCGCTTAATCATACAAACAATAACGGTAAAGGCAATTTCAATTTAATAGCTTCTCCTGACATTGCAATATGCGATGAATGTTTAAAGGAGCTTTTAAATCCTTCGGACAGGAGATACCTTTATCCTTTCATAAACTGCACCGATTGCGGCCCAAGATTTACGATAATTAAGGGGATGCCTTACGACAGGGCATCTACCGCCATGGATAAGTTTAAAATGTGTCCCGCATGCGAAGGCGAATATAAAAATCCGTTAAACAGGAGGCTCCATGCGGAACCTAATGGATGTTTTTCATGCGGACCCGGGGTTGAATTTGTTTTAAATAAGCCGAATTGTAAGCCGCCGGAATTATTATCCTGCTTGCCGGCGGGCAGTATAAATAACGCAAAAGGCTTAGATGCCATAAAATCATTGGTCGAACTATTAAAAAATGGCGGGATTGCCTGTGTTAAAGGTATAGGCGGTTTTCATTTAATGGCTGACGCCGCAAACGATAAAGCGGTTAAAAAGTTAAGGGAGAGAAAAAATAGGCCGAAGAAACCGTTTGCCGTTATGTTTAAAGATATAAACGAGGTATTAAAATATGCTTATACCGGCGATATTTCGCCGGCTTTAATGCTGTCTTCGGCACGGCCTATCGTTTTGTTAAAAGATAAAAGAAAGCTTTCTTATTTTGTGAATTGCGGGATAAAAGATATCGGCGCTTTTTTGTCCTATGCTCCGATTCATTATATTATCTTTAGTTTATTTGATAAGCCGTTGGTTGCTACATCGGCAAATATTGGGGGCGAGCCTATAATTAAGGACAATTTTGAAGCGCTTTCCAAATTAAAATCCATAGCGGACGGTTTTTTGATTCATAACAGGGATATTCTCAGAATATGCGATGATTCGGTTATAAAAATGATAGGTGAAGATCCGGTTTTTATCAGGCGTTCGAGAGGCTATGTTCCAGATCCCGTTAAATTACCTTTTAACTTAAAAAGAAATGTTTTTGCGGCAGGTTCTTTTCTTAAAAACACATTTGCAATAGCATATAA
Organism: bacterium; assembly: GCA_021794335.1. The sequence goes on along the minus strand of JAJYQZ010000273.1, from coordinate 2,758 downwards.
AGGCAGAGACGACGATAACGGGGGAGCGGTTATATTAAGCCAGCATAACGGGGACTTGGACGGTATTGATAGCTTCGTTAATTTTACCGAAAATGTGGAAGATTTTGAAAGGTTTTATAATTTTAAACCTGATATTATAGTTTGCGACAGCCATCCCGGTTATGAAAATACAAGGTGGGTTAAAGAAAAAGCCGAAAAAGAAGGCATAAAGTGTTTATCCCTGCAACATCACAGGGCTCATATTATTTCCTGTATGGCCGAAAACGGATTGGGGTTGAATGATGAAGTTTTTGGCGCGGCATTTGACGGAACAGGTTACGGGGATGACGGAAGCGATGTAAGTATTTGGGGAGGGGAATTTTTTAAGGGAAGCTATATGAATTTAAAGAGGGTGGGGAGTTTCAAAAAATTCAGGCTTCTTGGTGGAGATAAAGCCGTTAAATCCCCGCAAAGGGTTCTTTTGAGCCTTCTATTTGGTCTCTTTTTTAAAAATAGAAATGAATCTGCCAAAAATTATAATTTTAACGGCATGGGCGACTATTTTAAATTTGACGGTATTTCGAATTTAACAGGTCTTTCCCTAGAAAATATAAACATATTTTTTAAGATGTGGGAGAGTGGAATTAATTCTCCATATACATCTTCTTGCGGAAGAATTTTTGATGCCGTTTCATGTTTATGCGGCTTTAAAGGGGATATTTCTTATGAGGGAGAGGCGGCAGTGTATTTAGAAAATTTATGCGGCAGCGGGGAAGAGGAAATTGAAAATCAGCGGAGCTCATTGGATTACGGGATAGAAAAATCCGATTTTTTTGAATATGTCTTGGATTATGATAAAATAAACGACCTGTTTATAATCGATTATAACCCTATGTTGCTTCAGATTATAAAAATTATTATTAATAATAATAATTCAGAATTACATGCGGAATTATATAATAATATTGCAGGAAGATTTATAAATACCCTTGCCCTCATTATAAGGGATATTGCTTTAAGAATAGGCTGCAAAAATGTCTGTATGAGCGGCGGGGTATTTCAAAATGCTTTTTTGAGGGATAAAAGCGGTAAAATTTTAAAAGAAAGCGGATTTAATATCTTTTTTAACAAAAAAATTCCCCCTAATGACGGCGGAATTTCTTTTGGACAGGCGGTTTACGGCGGCATTATAGATTAATTCCGGTTTAAATTAAAGGTTTAAATCCGGCAATTTTGCGATATTCAGGATTTATGCTCCATTCTATGCCAAACGGCTTTATCTCTTCCAGAACGAGAGATTCAAGCCTTGGAATCGCATTTTTTAAAGGGGAGGAAATATCCATTCCAACATTACTTATGTCTTCCGGAGATATTGCAAAAATTGTTATTTTCGGGTTATGCCCCTGAAGGCTGCACATGGTTATTACATCGATAAATTCAACATCGTGGGCTGTTTTTTTCATTAAATCAACAGGGATGTCTTCGCTGTCGAATTTAAATATGCTTCCCGGGTTTTCGTCTGTCTTAAGGGCATCTATGACAATAATATTGTCGAGGTTAAATATGTCGTCCAAAAGCCCGTAGCCAAGCGTACTGCCGTCTATTAATCTCAGATTTAAGTCAAAAATATATTTTTTTCTAAGATAATCGATAAAGTGAATTCCGAATCCTTCGTCTTTTAAGAGCAGGTTTCCGATTCCTATAATTCCCGTCATAAGTAAAAATCCCGTTCATTTTTATTCAGATTCCGTTTTATTTCTGATATATTTATATCCTCCGAACGGTATCAGGATATCCCCTTCTTTCCACATTACCGAACGCCAAACCTCTATATAAATATGATAAACTATGAATATTATAATCAGCCACATTGTAAAAAGATGAACAAGCGTAACGCCCGTCAGTCCGCCGAATACGACAAGCGTCCAGTCGGTCGTAAAATGCATAAGCCATGGCCACCAACCGCCTACGGCCGAAGTTCCGGTAAACGAAGCCACATACATCTGAAATCCGGTTACCATTTGAAGTAGAATAAGCAGATGAAAAATAGTGAATATTACGGCATTTAAAGGGTCTTGATATCGGGTTGTTTCAGGTTTGTCTTTGAGCGTGAAGTAGTGCTTAAGCATTTTCCACGCCTCTGCTATTTTATCCCCGAAAGGTATAAAGCTTTTATAAAGAGGCTCTTTCCACGAAAAAAAAGCCAGATACAGCCAGACGATAAAAATAACATCTATAATAACAGCGCCGATAAAATGGAATTCCCTCATCCATGTCATTATAAATGCCTGATATGTTTCTCCTGAATTGATAATCCCTTTTGAAATGGAATCGGATTGCGCAGGGGTTTTCCCAAATATAAGAAACGGATAGGCTATATAAAAGCCCGTAATGATGTTATTAATGATTGCTAGAAAAAATGACCAGTGTATAATTCTTTTTATAACCGTCATTCTGTGGACTAATTGTATATCGCCGTATTTTTTTTCTTTATTTTCCATAATTAACCCCATTTTAAAAGTTAATTAAATATAAAAATCAGCAGATTTTATATTTTTTTATTTCATTTGTTTTCGGGTCTATTATATGGACGGCACAGGCTAAACAGGGGTCAAACGAATGAACCGTCCGCAAAATTTCAAGAGGTTCGGAAGCGTTTGCAAGCTTAACGCCGACTAAAGATGCTTCATAAGCCCCCGGGTTGTTAAATGCGTCTCTCGGAGAAGCGTTCCATGTCGATGGCACCACTATTTGATAATGGGTTATCTGCTTATTTTTT
>JAJYQZ010000246.1 GCA_021794335.1 bacterium | reverse complement strand
TCCTTATAGGAATACGAGGGTTTGAATCCTTTACAGAGAGCACCAGAAGAGACTATAAAGAATGCTTACATTCCCATAAAACAAATCCTTTCATATAAAGAAAGGCTTAAACTCGACAGGGAGGCGACTGCCGAAGCCCAGGTAAAATTGCTTAGGAAAGCCAGGTTTGTCCATGCAGGCTGTCCTTATAAATATTTTAAGTTTGTGGTTATCTTCGGGACAAAAAAATAAAAAGACTGCCTAAAACCATTTACCCGCAAAAATCCCCACAGTCATTTTTTAATGGCCTGATTTATCCAGTAAATACCAGCATTTCCAGCCCAACATTTCCAGACTACGAATCTGCAGGCCGGGGGTTCGAATCCCTCTGGGCGCACCACTAAAAACCGCGGTATTTCAAGCATTTCAGTAAATATTATTAAAATTTAGTTGACAATTAATCCCTTTTAGTTGACAATAATACATATATAAGTTGTCAATCTCAACGATTAATGTTAACAAATAAACAAAGGTGTACAATGACCAATGTAAGCAGAAAAGGAGAGGATATCAGGCGCTATATCCTTGAGCATGTCGAAAGACATCCTAACGATATCGGTAAAATAACCGCCGAACATTTCGGAATTACCCGGCAGGGAGTTAATAAATATCTGCAAAAACTATGTTCCGAACAGGTATTGACGAAGTCGGGAAAAACGCGAGGCAGCGCTTATAAACTTGCGGTTTTGTCGGAATGGCGGGAAAGTTTTCAAATAACGCCGAATTTAGCCGAGGATTTGGTATGGACTAATTCTATTCGCTCTATCATTTCTTCGTTGCCGAATAATATTTTAGATATCTGGCATTACGGATTTACGGAAATGTTTAATAACGCGATAGACCATTCCGGCGGTTCCGAAATTTTAATAGTAATAAAAAAAAATGCGGTTAATACGGAAATGTTGCTGATCGATAATGGCGTGGGCATTTTTAATAAAATTAAAACAGAATTGAATCTTCTTGATGAACGGCATGCTATTTTTGAATTACACAAAGGAAAACTTACTACGGATCCTAAGAGCCATACGGGAGAAGGTATTTTCTTTACATCCCGCATGTTTGATTCATTCGATATTCTCTCAGGAGGTGTTTTTTTTAGCAATAAGTTTGGAGACGATAGAGATTGGATTCTGGAAAACGATAAATTTTCTACGGGAACTGCCGTGTGGATGGAGTTAAATAATCATAAAGCACGCACTATGAAAAGTATTTTCGACAAATTCACATCCAAAGCCGATTACGGCTTCAATAGAACGGTAGTCCCCGTGAGGTTGGCCCAATACGGGGATGATAAACTGATTTCCCGTTCTCAAGCCAAAAGAGTCCTTGCACGGGTGGAGCTTTTCAGGATAGTTATATTTGATTTTAAAAATGTAGATTATATAGGACAGGCTTTTGCGGACGAGATATTCAGAGTATTTGCTCAAAACCATCCTAATATCGAGCTAAATGTGATTAATGTAAATCCAGAAATAGAAAAAATGATTAAAAGAGCAAGAAATGCACGAGTTCATGGCGGTTCTTAAAAATTAACGCCCCGCTGCAAATTTAGGCGAGGCGTTAATTTCTTTCTTTCTATTCTATAGATTCCCGCCTGCGCGGGAATGACTGTATAGATTCCCGCTGAAGCGGGTTGGGACTATCTATTCATCATCATCATTTTTTCATGGAGCATTTCCATTTTTTCATGGAGCATTTTCATCATTCTGTGCATCATCATCATTTTACGCCTCATTTTCATATTGTATGCTTTTAGCATCATTTTTCTTAAGCTTGTGTATTTTATTTTCTGCGAAGCATTTAATAAGCGGTACGCTTTTATGTGGAACGGGATCATTTCGTAGCCCAGATAGGTTTCGGCGTTTCCTACGGCTTGGACGTCCGTTATCAGCCCCTTAATGCTGGGATTTTCCTGTTTGGCTGCCGTCCTGTATTGCCTTATCGCATTCTTTAATGCCATTATTCCAACCTTGGTTTTCTGAAACATCTCTTTTTGTAAAACTTTGCCTTCTTTTATCTGAGCCGGGGTTAAATCCAAATCTTTTGCATGCTTCACTATCCACATCGGTCCCGGGTGATATTTGTAAAAAATGGGAATAAAACCCAGCGAATGACGCTTAAAAAACATTACCATTCTTCTAAATTTTCTCATTTTCTCCATTTTATTCATCCCTTTTCCCCTCATCATTTTTGCCTCGGATTTAACGGTAAAAGTGAAAGCGGCCGCCATTAAGAGCAAAATCGAAAATAATAAAATCTTTTTAAACATTTCGAGCCTCCAATTTAAAGAAATTGATTTATTTTATGTTATTTCGTTTCGCATATTCAATTACACTGAATTATATCACATAAATTTTAAAAATAATTTGCCCTATATTTTTATATTTTTCTTATTTTTAATTGTCCAGTTGTGGATTATTTCTATGGCTTGGACAAGCTCGTTGCCCGCTTTAGTAAGACTGTATTCGACCCTTATCGGTTTAATCGAAATAATTTTTCTATTAACCGCTCCTACCTTTTCCAAAACCTCAAGCCTTTTAGACAATTCTCTGGCAGAAATTCCTTCCATTTTTTTCTTTATCTGATTAAATCTTAATTTGGAGGCGGAAAGTTCTTTAATTATAATTAATGACCATTTATTGGCAAGTATTTTAAAGGCTTCCTGCGCGGGGCAGAAAGCTTCTTTTTTGTTATTTTCCATAGCTATTTAAATTTATTAAAATATTAATAATCTATCATAACGCGTAGTAAACAATAATGAATTACAAAATTTGCAATCATTATCGGTCTTTAATAATAATGATATAAATAGACTACCACATTTTAATATACATTGTCAATTAGGTATATAAAAATATACTTAATAATAATAAAATCCCTAATTGACATAATATACCTAACAACTTATAATTATCGTATCCATGGGATAAGGCGCCTAAAGTAACTTAAATTAAAATTTAAATCAAAAAATTATTAAGGAGGTAAATTGAATGGCTCATTTAAAAAAAATTACCGAAAACTCACCGTTAGAAATTAAGGAAGGCAAGTTCCCTATTTATATTTGCAGGTGCCAGTTATCTAAGAACTTGCCTTATTGCGACGGAACGCATCAATGCGTAAAGGATGAAGAAGGACCAAATGCTTTATATGTTTATGAAGGGGATAAGAGGATAAAGTTATAAGTAAAGCATATTAATTTCTCCGGCCGCGGCTTTTGTGACATATGACCGGCGGCCGGGCGAAAGAAAGAAGGATAAAATTATAATTTCAAAACATTAAATTAATTAAAGAGGTCAAAAATGAAAAAAGAATCCATCAGTTTATTTTTCTTAAGGTTTGTGCTGTTTCTCAGTTTTTTTTACCATGGAACGGGAATTTTATTTGATTGGTTTGACGGACCCGGTATAGCCGGTTTTGCAGGGTATATGCATTTCCCAATCATTATAGCGGCATTAGTCGGCATAGCCGAAACAACGGGAAGTCTTGCAATGGTCAGCGGGATACTCACAAGAATAGGGGCGTTAAACATAATGCTTGTAATGCTCGGCGCGATATTTATACTTCATTTGCCTCACGGGTTTAATATTATGAACGGCGGTTACGAATATGCTTTAACGGAATTTACCGTAGCATTGAGCATTTTTATAATAGGTCCCGGCGAATATACGCTGACGGCCTTCGTAACTAAAAACGCGCCCTTCATTTTACAGTAATAGCCTCAATCCTGCGTTAGAATTACCGAATAATAGAACCATTTAAATATTTTCTAACGCAGGATAAGGGTACGATTTTTGTTGCAACATACATAATTTTATTATATCATTAAGCTAATTTGCGGTTATATGTTTCTATTATCTTTATAATATAGCCATAAAACAAAATAAGGAGGTTTTAGGGGCATGAAAAATAATAAAATTAATATTAAAAAAAGATTTGGCATAGCGGTTATTCTTTTGCTCTCGATTTTTATCGCTTCGTCCTCTCTTAGCGGATGCGCAACTTCAAGGGCGACTGCGGCAAGCGGAACCACAGGGGCATTATTTGGGGCAGGCACCGGTTTTGTGATAGGCGCGTTAACGGGAGGTCCGATCGGCGCGATAATAGGAACTGCTGCCGGATTATCTATAGGTTACGGCGTGGGCTATGTAACAGGAAAGTATGTTGTCACAAGGGAAGGCAAGATTCGAGGAATGTCTATGCTTAACACCCCCTATAAATTGGCAAGCAATGAGTTTATTTATGATCCTGCCGCTGCCGCTCCAAAAATTAACTTTAAAGAGGTTAAAGGCGTATTAATATCCAATCTGAAAATAT
>JAJYQZ010000278.1 GCA_021794335.1 bacterium | reverse complement strand
CAAGGGTATATTTTTCAGGCGCTTATAAAAAGCCGAGGGAGCTTCAATGGGTCGCAGGCATGGTTCTATTCTCCGTTGTCGTCGTTCTGGGTTTAACGGGATATATGCTTATAGGCAACGAAAACTCCTGGTGGACGATTAATGTTCTTACGAATGTCGCATCGCATACCCCGATTATCGGCGGTTTTTTAAGGATTATCGTAAGAGGCGGGACGGAAACATCCGTTTTAACTATGCAGCATATATTTGCCGTTCATGTATGGCTTTTGCCGCTTGTGGTTATTATGTTTATTCCGATGCACCTATTTTTAATAAGAAAAACAGGTCATCAGGGTATGGCATTGGAATACAAAAACAGCAAATTATCCGATGACGACCCGAATAAATGGATTAAACCGGATGGAACGGTTCCGTTTTTCCCGGATCAGTTCTATAAAGATATGATAGTAGCTTTAGGGGTATTTGCGGTAGTTTATTTCCTCGCAGTTTACTATGGGGCGGCAATCGGGCCGATGTATAGGCCGCTCGCGCTTAACTTTGCTCCCGAGGCCGACTGGTATTTTCTTGCAAACGAGGAATTGTTAAAATATTTCCCGGGTAACGGACTGATTATATTTTCTACATTCCTTGTCCCTACAATCGGGTTTGCAATATTATTTGCGTTGCCGTTTATCGATAGAGGGCATGAAAGAAGCCCGTTTAAAAGACCGGCAGCGACGGTTCTGGGGATTTTGTTTCTCCTTTTGTTAGTCTATTTAACATTAATCGGCGGCGAACCGAAAGCGCCCGCTACCGTATAAAATCAAAAGAGGAGTAAATGCGATGAATTTAGGAGTTATCAATATAGTAAATCTATTTATAAACAGGTTAGCGCTGGGGTTTATGGCGATAGCCTTTATATCCCATTATATAGGGATATTTAAGAAAGAGGACAGATATTTCCGCCTTGCAAAACCCCTCATTCTGGCATCTTTAATAATCGGCACCGCCCAAACTATACTCTATTTCTATTTCTTAAGTCTCCTTAGAAGCGGAATCCCGAATTTCTGGATACTTATAAATAAACTTCAGCCCGGAGTTATCGGCTATTCGATGGAGTTTCTTTTGGCATTCTTGATTTTAGGAGCGTTATATTATTACGGGTTTGATAGCAAGGCGCCTAATAAGCATCAAGGATGGAATGTGTTCATCGGAATTATGGCATTTCTATTTGGTTTTACTTCCGATGTATTTTATACCATTTCCGAAAGTTACACTATTGGACCGACGCCGGATACCGCTATCAGGACTCCCATGGTTTTGCTTTTAATAATAGAAAAAAATATCGAAATATTTGTCCTGTCCGGCGCTTTACTGGCATTATGGGCAGGAGTTAAATATATAATAGCTTCTTCCAAACAATCGGACAAAGAGTATTACGATTGGCTTGGGTCCTACGCCAGTATTATAACCTTAATGTTTTTAATAATGTATCCCATAATATATTTTGGATGGTTTAAACATTTCAGGGCTACCGCCGATAGCGGATTCAACAGGATAATGCTCGGCAAGTATCAGTGGATTATGTACACATTTATGGGAACAATGGGCGGCGCCCTTATTCTTAATTATATTTATATGTTGTGGAAATTGATTAACGGCAGGGACAAAAAAAGGCCTACCGTTTCGGTGGGCTTGATACTTTTCCTGATAATAGCAGGAATAGTTTCGTTAGTCTTCGGGATGCTTCCTTTGTCCATAGGCATTTTGGGAAATATGCAGCCAGTTAAATATCTATCGCTGGCCGGGCTTTTTGTAACAGGTTTTTTAGTGCTTGGATACTATTTGAAAGACCTCACGCAGAATTTTAAATTTGGAAATATTTCAAAATTTCCGCAAATCCTTTTAATATTCAGCGGATTATGCGTTGCGGTCAATGTTCCCGTTATGGGTTATATGAAGATTGCCGCAAGAGGGACCAACAGGATTATATATCAAACAATGAATTTGAACGGAACGAAATATGTTCCGCCCGTTGTTTATCCGTGGCCCGTTAAAAAAGGATTCAGCCTGTTAAATGACAAGTGCGTTATTTGCCATACATTGAACAGGGTTGAAAGGTATAACGGAAAGTCTTTCGGGGATTGGAAAAATACCGTTTTACATCAAATGAAAGATGTAAACGGCTGTCCGATAACGATTGCCGAAGGTAAAGAAGTCGTTCATTATCTAGATTCTTTAAATATTATCGCTTACAACCTGCACCTTGCAAAGGAACATAAAAAATGGGTTCCGCCTGCTTCTCTTCCGTGGGGGAAGCCTGCGCCGGCATCCAAGGCGGCCGCGCCTGAAAAGGCGGGAAAGCCTGTTAAGAAACCGGCTGCCGCAAGCAACGCAAATATCAAAAAAGCGGCAATGAAAATAATCGACGCGCAGGGGTGTCTGGGTTGCCATACAATTAACGGCAAGGGCGGGGCGGTTGGCCCTAATCTTTCGAACGAAGGAACCAAAGGACATAGTTTGCACTGGCTCGAAGTGCAGATTAATACGCCGAAGGCTCATAGCCCGTCAACCATGATGCCTAACCATAACTTAAATCAGGGACAGCTAAAAACAGTAGCCGAGTATTTAGAATCGCTTAAATAAATATTGCCGTAAATATTTGATAATTGTTTAATAAAAAGGCGTTTACCATTTTATTATCTTATATAATTAAGATATAATAATATCAGGTAAATGCCTTTTTTATTTGGAATTAAAAATGGACAAAGAGTTTATTAAGCAGATAGCCAGAATGAGTTCTTTAGGTTTAAATTTAATAATTTCCGTATTAATCGGAATTTTTATAGGGATTGGGATAGACAAATATTTCGGCTACGAATATCTGTTTTTGGTAATTTTTTCTATTTTAGGTTTTTCGGCGGGAATTTATGAAATATATAGGGCAATTAAAAGAGAACTTAATACAAAACTTTAATGGAAAATCGTTAAAGTTTAACCTAATTTTATGGGAATTTATAATCGGCTTAATTTTGATTTTAACTGCGGGCATTACATCGGAACTGTTTTTTAAACAAAATAACGCTCTAATAAGCATATTTTTAGGCTTTGTATTTTCCTATTTTTTATTTATCGATACGGCCCTGTATGTATTCAGAAATATAAAGAAATTAAGTGTAATTAAAATTAATTTGTCCTTGATAAAAGACTTGCTCATCATTTTGTTTTTTTTTATAATATCTTATAAATTTATTAAACCGAATTTTATTTTTGAGGCTGTCGGAATTACGATAACCCCTGTTTCTATGATAATCCTTTGGCTGTTTTTCCCATTAAAATTAATTAATGCAAAAGATTAACGAAACCGTACGCATATGTTAAAGGCTCCTATACTTATTAGTATTCCAGGCATACCGGTATATTGGACGATGACTATGCTTGTGATGTGTCTAATATTATTATCCGCTTTTTTTGTCGGAAGAAATTTAAAGGTTATCCCTAACGGCGTCCAGAGCTTTTTCGAATTAATATTCATTATGACCGAATATTTCCTCAAAGAAATAATCGGCGAGGAAGGCGGCGTATATTTACCTTTAATAGCGTCGTTTGCCGTTTTTATCCTTTTTTCTAATTTAATCGGCAGCATTCCCGGTTTTACCTCCCCGACTGCTACCATCGATACAACGGCAACGCTGGCATTAATCGTATTTTTTCTTTCGCATATCGTAGGAATTAAAAAACATGGAGCAAAATATATAAAAAAATTCCTCGGTCCCCTTATAATAATTGCTCCGATAATGATAATCATCGAAGTTATGTCCGCCTTATCGCGCCCTTTTTCTCATGCGTTAAGGCTATTTGCAAATATTTTTGCGGAAGAGTTTATGGTGACGGTTCTGTTGTTCTTACTTCCATGGGTAATTCCCGTCATAATGATGTATATGCAGGTTTTTACAGACTTAATGCAGGCGTTTGTGTTTTATTTGCTCGCAATTATTTATATCGCGCTTTCTTTGGAAGAAGAGCATTAAAATTTATAATAATAAAATAATAGTTGGAGGCCCAATGTCTAAGATGTCTAAGTATTTTATTTCAATTTTTACATTTATAACGGTGCTTATGTTCAGCGTTAAGGCTTTTGCCGAGAAAACCATGGATAAAGCGCCCGCAGTTCAACATTATATACCGGCTATACCTGCGCATTCCGTTTTATTTTCGAAAAGTTTATTTTTTGGTTTATCTGCGCTGGGCGGCGGTCTTGCGATAGGACTGGGCGTTATCGGCGCGGGTATCGGCATGGGTAATGCCGTAAGGGGGGCGTTGGAATCGATGGGAAGAAATCCCGGAATGGAAAAAAAGCTGATAGTATGGATGATTACGGGTATGGC